>JAAYNB010000151.1 GCA_012521085.1 Clostridiales bacterium
CCCACATCTAGTGGTATACCTGCTTCTGGAATGGATTTGCCCGTTACTTCGTACACTATCATTTGTTCATCACCTGCAGGGTAGTAATTTTTTAAATAAAAAATTTCTACACTAGAGTTTAATTCTTTAATAAATTCACGTAATATTTGGATTTCTTTTGCATACTTTTCTTTAATGGCAATTACTAAATGTTTTGCCCCTACTATTTTTCCTACTTCCTCAATGGCCTTTATCATTTCTTTAGATTTAATTGTTATAAGGTATTTATCTGTATTTAATAAAGGCTCACATTCAGCAGCATTTATTATAAAATAATCTACATTACAATTAAATTTTACATGGGTGGGGAATCCAGCTCCCCCTGCCCCCACTATACCTGCTTCATATATCTTATCTAATATATTCATAGACACACCTCTTTTCCCATTACTGATCTTCCACATCTACTACATCTATAATTCCAACAACTATAGCATCAATGGGAACTTCTTCCTTACCTAAGGCTCTCCTAGCTGAGCTACCTTTTACTATTAAAACTTTCTCTCCTGTACCTGCACCGATATTGTCAACAGCAACTAAAGTAGGAAGGTCCTTTCCTGAAGCATAGTCTAGAGGTTTTATGACTAATAACTTCAGTCCGTTCAATGCTTCATCTTTTCTTGTGGCCCATACATTTCCTATCACTTCTCCAATTATCATAAACCCTTCCTCCTTATTAAATTTACTCTATTAAAACGTCTATGCCATTACTCTTTATATAGTCCTTTGCTAGAGGAGTAATTATAGCTTTCTTTTGTAACAATATACTTGTATGACCTTCTTGATGAATCTTTCTGAGATTACCTTCAGTAAGTATCTTGCTCTCTATTTTATATGCCAAATTTCTTTTACTTGTTTTTTGTATATCCCTTTCTTCTATCTGATTATCAATGCTATTAACTAATCTGTCTTGGCACATGTTTTTACTAATACTCTTTAAATCCAGTTTATTGATAAAATCTATTCCAAAACCTTTAAGTTTATCTTCGTAGGATTTTAGCATATTATAAAATGATATATTTGATGTGTTCTTATATTGGCGATATTCCACTCCTTCATTTAGTATATAGATTTTTTTATCTTGCAAAATAAAATCTATTACAGTTGAAGAAATTTTATCTCCTGTTAGTCCCATAGATATACTCACAAGTCTTTGAATACATATACCCTCTAAAACAAGACATTTATATGAGTTAATATCTATATCTTCTTTAATATCATTTATATAATCAATTTGGAAATGGTCTTCATAATTTTCCAAAAACTTATTATTTGATATAGGTATAGCTAAAATCTTGTCTTTTTCTACTTCTACTGTTGCTTCTTTATTTTCAATGGATTTTATTTGTTTTATGACTTCTTTAGCAATATATTCTATTAATTCTTTTGAATTTATTGAGCTTAGATCCAATGTATTCACATCCTTTATACCTTACAATTCATGGCAATGCCCAATGGTGTGACTAAAAATGGATTTCTAGGTTTTATTGTTTTTATTTTTGTTTCCTTTTGAATAATTTTTTCTATTCCTTCTAAACAGCTGGTTCCCCCAACAAGGTATAATTCTTCTACTGAATAGTTTTGTATATGTTCTCTTACAATAGTGCCCATTTTTTGAACTACAGGTATTACTATAGGTAATATTTCTTTTTGTCTTTCTTTAGTAGTTTTTAATTTTTCTGCCTCTTCAAATGTAATTTTATATGCTCCTGATATGACTAAGGAAAGATGTGTTCCTCCAGTAGCTTCATCTGCTACATATACTACCCCTTTATTCTCAATTATGGATAATCCTGTAGTACCTCCCCCTATATCCACAATAGCACCATTGGTTATATTCAGTACCATATTGGCAGCTGTTGGTTCATCTAATATGTTGGTAACTTCAAAACCTGCCCCTTCTACCACATATGAATGTGTTTTAGTATCTTTTTCACCTGTTCCCGGAGGAACGGCTATGGCGGCTTTAGTAAGTTCCACACCTAATTTTTCTTCTAAATTTGCCTTGAGTTTTCTTACTATATTTGTTGCTCCTAAGAAGTCTACTACTAATCCATCTCTTATAACCTGTGCAAATTCCATTTCACAGGCTACTGGTTTTTTATCCTTATCTAAGACTACTATTATGATATAAGCTGTACCTAAATCCACTCCTACCAATAATTCTTCACCAGATTTTACTTTTCTTGGATTTTTTATAACCTTTTCTAATTCAGCAATTAATTTATCGGAATTTGTTAAATCTGTCATTTAGCTACCCTCTTCCGTCAATATTTCTCCCATTGTACCTGGTTTAAAATCACAGGCATTGGCTTCATCAAAGTCTATATGCATATTTAAACTAAAGTTCTCACTCACTCTTACCAATACATCTTCAAAAATAATTGGTCTATCACTTAATATCCTAACGGATACTATATCTTTGTCTTTTAAGCCAAATCTTTCTGCATCTTCTGGAGTCATATGAATATGCTTTTGTGCAACTATAGCCCCTTCTTCTTTTTGTATGATTTTTTTGCCTGAAGATATTAAAATAGGTGCGCTTTCCTTAATATCTCCTGAAAGTCTAAGGGGTGGGTCTATACCTATGGAAATTGCATCTGTCCTTGAAAGTTCTACCTGGGTATGGTTTCTTTCCGGTCCTAAAACAGCAACATTTTTTATGACTCCTTTAGGTCCAATTACCGTTATTCGTTCATTACTGAGAAATTCTCCTGGTTGTGACAATTCTCGTTTTGGTGTAAGTTTATATCCCTTACCAAAAAGTACTTCTACATCCTCTTTACTAAGATGTGCATGTCTAGCAGAGACTTCCACTGGTATAATCCTTTTCTTATCTCCATTTTTTCTTGACAAAGCCTCTTCTATAACTTCTTTCATCAGCTTTTCTATTATTTCTTGTATTCTTACTTCTTCCATTGGACCACCTTCTAACCTAATTATAATATCCAGCTAAATACCTACACATCATTACATATATAGCACTACTTAGTCTGTTCAATGCTTTTATTAGGTCATTTCTTTCTATAGGTATAGCATTAAGTTCTACTTCTCTAACCTGACTTCTAATTGAGTTTAATCCTACTACTATTTCACCCATTTCATAATTAGGTAATACATGTTCTACACCTAAATGTTTTTTTGGATTGTGAGATATGGCCCTTATTTCCTTTTCACTTAAACCAAAAAGAGCTATATCCTCAAATTCTTCATTTAAAACTTCAGCTTTAAGGATATCTCTTGCAAAATTTAATACTTCTTGTAATTCTTCTACAAGTTTCTTTTCATTGTTTTTATTGGCCATTACTTGTATTTCTAGTATTTTTGACTGTAAACTATCTAATTTGCCCCTAAATATAATATTTGAATGATTTTTAAGTACCAATTCATTTCCATATAATTGGGTCATATTTTCAGGCTTTGTATCAAAATATGCTCCTGAATCCTTTAATATATATTTGGGTACAATTTTTTTAGTTTCCTTTTTTTCTTCTTTATTTTCGGATGTTTGTTCAGTTTTTTCTACTTCATTTGTATATACTAGTTTAATGTCTTTTTCATTTAAGTATTCTCTAGCGGAAGGAGTAACGATTACTTTAGGATCTACCAGTAATTCTTTAATATCTTCCTTTTTTAATCTTGCTCTAATTTCAGATTCAGTCAAAACCTTCATTTATTATCACATCCTTTTGTAATTATGCTTGGTCCCTAAGGACCAAGCATAATCCCTAGAATCATTATCCTTCTAATTTAGGTAATATAAATTCAACTTCATTATGAGGTCTTGGGA
Source organism: Clostridiales bacterium (assembly GCA_012521085.1). GTDB lineage: Bacteria > Bacillota > Clostridia > Peptostreptococcales > Natronincolaceae > JAAYNB01. The sequence continues at coordinate 3,830 of JAAYNB010000151.1, forward strand.
TAACATGTACTGATACTAATTCTCCAACTCTTTCTGCTGCTGCTGCTCCAGCATCTGTAGCTGCTTTAACTGCACCAACATCTCCTCTAACCATTACTGTTACTAGTCCTCCACCTACATGTACTTTCCCGATTAATGTAACATTAGCAGCTTTTACCATTGCGTCAGCAGCTTCTACTGACCCCACTAATCCTTTTGTTTCTATCATTCCTAAAGCATTTGCATTTGCCATATCATTCTTCCTCCTTATAATATTTTTTTATATTTCTTATTTTTTATATTTATAATTTTGTCATAATTAATTTTGCAATATGATCCAGTAGTTGTTCATCAACAACTATATCTTTTAACGAAGAATTATTTTGCTCAGGTTTATTTAATTCATCATATTCTTCAAGGACATCTTCAGCTTCTTTTACTCCACATGCTAATCTTCTAATGTTTATTAAATTAAGTGGATTAACATTATCTGATGTAGCACTACCACCTACTGCTCCACAACCAAGTGTTAGGGATGCATCTAGGTTTGTAGTAGATCCTATGGCTCCAAGAGCTGATGGAGTATTTACTAAAATTCTGGAAGCTGGTTTTCTAAGTGCAAATTCCATTATAATATCTTCATTATTAGAATGAATTGCCAATGTATGTCCTAGGCCACCATATTCCAACAACTCTATACATTTGTCACAAGCCTTTTCCCAATCTTCTTCTGAGTATAGTGCTAATAAAGGTGAAAGTTTTTCCCTTGAAAATGGATATTCTTTTCCAACATGTCTTTGTTCAGCAACTAGTACTCTTGTACCTTCTGGCACTTCAATATCCGCCATTTTGGCTATATCCATTGCAGATCTACCTGCAATTTTAGGATTAAATCTAGCCTTTTCATCTTGAATAACTCTACCTACTTTATTTACCTCTTCACCCTGTAATATATATGCACCTTGTTTTATAAGCTCAGCTTTCACCTGATGTTTAATACAGTCTTCAGTTACTATTGCCTGTTCTGAAGCACATATTGTTCCATTATCAAAAGTTTTACTATCTAATACCCTTTTTACAGCTAATGGTATATCTGCAGTTCTTTCGATAAATGCTGGTACATTTCCAGGTCCTACTCCCAATGCAGGGGTTCCTGAACTATAAGCAGCTTTTACCATGGCTGATCCACCAGTAGCTAATATCAAGGCAACATCATCATGCTTCATTAATACATCTGTACCTTCCATTGTTGGAATAGACATACAACTAATTATTCCTTCAGGTGCTCCTAACTCTACAGCCTTTTCTGCTAATATCCTAGTTGTCTCTTGGATAGCATTTAAAGCAGAGGGATGAGGGCTGAATACAATGGCATTTCCAGATTTAATTGCTATAAGTGCTTTGTATATAGTAGTGGAAGTGGGATTTGTTGAAGGTATTAGTCCTGCTATTACTCCAACTGGTGTTGCTATATCCATAATCTTCTTCTCCGTATCATGATTTATAATGCCAATGGTCTTCATATCCTTGATGTTATTATAAACTCCCCTACTAGCAAATTTATTTTTAATTATCTTATCTTCATATACACCAAAACCTGTTTCTTCTGCTGCCATTTTAGCTAGTCTATCTGATTCTTTATATGCTACTTCTGACATACCTTTTACTATTTTGTCAATTTCCTCTTGAGTTTTCTTTTTCAAGAGTAATTGTGCTTGTTTAGCTTTTTGTACCAATATTCTAACGTCTTGTATTGATTTTAAATCCCTATCTTGTATCACCACCTATTTCACCCCTTCATAATATTCCATTATTGCCTCTATCAAATCTCTCTTTCGAGCATATTTAATTTGATTTCTCTCTATTGGGAATGGCATCCCATATTTATCTTCTAATTTACGTGCTAGTGATCTTAATTTAACAGTTTTTGTTTCTATTAATTCTTCTTTAGTTTTTATAAGAGATTGTGTATTTTCATCATTTTCATCTGCTTCATCCTCTAGTTCATCTTCTGTTTCATCTTCTTCCACACTATCTTCTTCTATTTCTTCATCCATCTCTTCATTTGTTTTTTCTTCAGTTGTTTCTGGATCTTTAGGATCATCTGGTTCTTTAGGATCGTCTGGGCCTAATTTTGGTAATATTTTTTCTACATCATCACTAGGTCTAGGAATTACATGGGTAGAAATTAATCTTCCTATTTTCATTACCGCTGTCTGGGCAGCGTCTATAGAAGCTTTGACCGCTGCCACATCACCCCTTATATGAACTGTCACTAATCCACCTTTTACCAACTCACAACCTATTAATTCTACATTTGCTGACTTTAAACATACATCTGCTGCTTCAATAGCTCCTACATATCCATAGGTTTCTATCATTCCTAAAGCTCTATTTTTCATTATTATCACCACAATCTCTCAATTAGTATTCGATTGGATTGTCAGCAACATATTTCACTGCTGTAGCAAATGCATCACAAGCGGCTTTACAAGCAGATTGGCTCCCTGTTAATAATCCTCCACCGAAGTTTGTTTCAGATGGTGGTCCAAAGAACTCAACAAGTTCTACATCAGCAGCTTTTAATGCTGCATCTAAAGCATATATTGACTCAATAGGTGGTGCTATAAGATATGCCATAGCTACCCCTTCTTCTAGTCCACATAAGCCTGATAAGTATGATCCTGTTCTAGATATACAATGAGCATAATAGATAATGGAATCGTCATCATTTGCACTATAGAAAAATGCGTCGTTTTCCATAAAATCTACTGCTGCATCTAGACCACTTTTTACTTCTGCAGGATTAGGTCCTGCTAATATACCAATAAATTCTCCTGCTAACTTGGTATTAGCATTATCTGAACCGCCGTAGAAAGATGTAGCATAAACTACATCTACAGCAGCCTTTTTAGTAGCTTCATCTATTGCTGTATATCCTACATCATCTACATCTGTAGTTATCATTCCTATACTTCTATGATGTGGCTCTAATTTTAATACTTTAGCCATATCTGGATCAACATTTGGAATTAATTTAACACTTAAAACTGTTGCACGAATTGGATCGTTTCTCATGAATAACCCCTCCTATTTTTCTACAATTCAAGATCTAATCCACTTGCTTTTTGTTTTATCATTTCGTTTATAATGTGAGCAATATGCGCTCCCGCCTCAACTGCAGCTGTTCCACCTTGGTGAATATTTGAAACTACTGTTCTTCTTGCCTCAGGCATTCCCACTGTAGCTTTATAAGCTATATAAGCACTCATACTTTCACCTGTAGCTAAACCAGGTCTTTCTCCTACTAGTAGACAAACTACATCTGCACCTGTTACCTCAGATATAACGTCCATGGAAGGTACTCTACCATATTTGATGAAGAAAGGTTTACCTACTTTAAGTCCATATCCTTCTAAGCCTTGTGTAATAACTGGTAGAATATCTTCAATATTAGCTTCTATAGCTGTTGAACTTAGGCCGTCTGTTGCTACAATTTGTACTTGTGGATTTGCTGGAATATTTTCTTTGATGAATTTAATAGCTTCATCATCAAATTGTCTTCCTAAATCTGGTCTTGTTAAATATTCATCTTTATCTCTACATTTTGTTTGAACTATTGGTAAGCCTAATTTTTCTAATAATTCTTCAGAAACATTTGTAAATACTGCATCCATTGCTACAGCATGGTCTGCTCTAAATCTTAATAATGTTTCTGTTTTATATCTAGGACCTGCTCTCCAAACACCAAGTCTAGCTGGGGTTATTGCTTTTAACTCTAAGTATTCTTCTCTGTTCTCTGGATTTGGTACTAATAATTGTTCTCTTAAGTTGATTTCTGTGATATCTGGTAATTCATCACATTCTATATTGTCTATTTGTACCTCTTGTGTCTGTTGTTCAGGTAGCTTTGCACCCATTCCCATTAAAACTTGCTCTATAACTTTCTTTAATTCCTTTTCAGATACCATTTACTTCATCTCTCCTTTTTTAAAAAAAATTTTTGAAGAATTATAAGCTCTTGCTGTTAATATAATTAAATTTATTTTTTTAAGAATATTGAAGCATCTCCAGCTTTAGCTGTTAATCTTCCTGACTCATCCATAATTTCTAGTTTTAATAGCCATTGGAAAAACTCTTCTGCTGGCTTTCTATTTAACAATTCTCTTAAGGTTGCGTCATCATGGAAACTTGTATCCTGATAACTTAACATTACGTCATCGCCACATGGTACTCCCATGTAATAGTTGGATCCAGCCAATGCCAATAACATTGTTGCTGTTTCTTGGTCATTTTGGTCCATCTTAGTATGATTTGTATAACATGGTGCCATTCCCATAGGTAAGCCTGATAACTTGCCCATGAAATGGTCTTCTAGATTAGCTCTTAGCATTTGTTTACCATCATATAATGTTTCAGGGCCTATAAATCCTGATACATTGTTCACCATGAAAGGTCTATACTTTCTAGCAAAACCATAGGTTCTTGCCTCTAATGTCATCTCATCTACTCCATGGTCTGTATTTAAGGACATTTCAGAGCCTTGACCAGTCTCAAAATACAGAAGATTTGGTCCTGGTGCTACTCCTTGTTCTGTGATTAATGCAAATGCTTCATCTAATAATTCAGAACTTATACCAAAGGCTGTATTTGCACTTTCTGTACCTGCTATGCTTTGGAATAGTACTGATGATGGGGCTCCTCTTCTCACTGCTTCCATTTGGGTAGTAATATGTGATAATACACAGATTTGAGTAGGAATTTCCCATTTTGTCATAAAATCATATAATGTTTCTAAAACTCTAGTAGTACTAGCTACTGTATCTTCTACTGGATTAACTCCTAAAACTGCATCTCCTGAGCCATAGGATAATCCTTCCATCATTGTAGCTAATATGCCATCAATATCATCTGTAGGATGATTTGGTTGAACTCTAAAGGATAATGTACCTGGTTTTCCTATTTCTGTGTTAGCCTTTGCAGATATATTCATCTTACTAGATGCATAAACTAAATCCATGTTAGACATTAGTTTTGCAACTGCTGCCACCATTTCTCCAGTAAGGCCTCTGCTGATTCTCATAATATCGTTATGGGTAGTTGTATGCTCCAGTATATATTCTCTTAGATAAGCAACTGTCCAATTTTTTATTTCATTATATATCTTTTCATTTACTAGACTATCAATTACTCTGGTAACCTCATCTTCTTCCGGTGGAATAACTGGATTTTTTCTTAAATCTTCTAGTGTCAGTTGACTAAGAACCCATTTAGCTGCAACTCGCTCTTGTGATGATTCAGCTGCAATATTTAACAGGACATCCCCAGATTTTTCTTCGTTAGCTTTTGCTAGTACTTCTTTTACTGATTTAAAGTGATAGCTAACTCCGAAGAGCCTAGTCTTTAGTTTCATTAATTATTCCTCCTATTCTTATTTAAGAAACATAGATGCATCTCCAGCTTTTCTTGTTAATATTCCATTTTCTAAGATTCCCATTTTTTCTAGCCATGCTTCAAATTCTTTAATTGGTCTTAAACCTAATAATTGTCTTAATGCTGGAATTTCATGATATCCACTTGTTTGATAGTTCAACATAACGTCGTCACCTGCTGGAATACTCATGAAGAAGTTACAACCTGCTGTTGTTAATAATACTGCTAGGTTTTCTATATCATTTTGATCAGCCTTCATATGGTTTGTATAACAAACGTCAACTCCCATTGGAAGACCTGTTAATTTACCCATGAAATGATCTTCTAGTCCTGCTCTTATAACTTGTTTACTATCATATAAGAATTCTGGTCCAATAAATCCAACAACTGTGTTTACCATAAATGGTGCATATCTCTTACCAAAACCATAGGTTCTAGCTTCCATAGTAACTTGGTCTGCACCATGATGTGCATCTGAAGATAACTCTGCACCTTGACCCGTTTCAAAATACATTACATTAGGTCCTACTCCTGTTCCTTGTTTTAGTACTAGTTCTCTTGCTTCATCTAATAATTCTTTAGATATACCAAATGCTTCATTACCTTTTTGTGAACCTGCAATACTTTGGAATATCATGTCAGAAGGAGCACCTTCTTCTATAGCTTTCATTTGAGTAGTAACATGAGCTAATACACAAGATTGAGTTGGGATTTCCCATTTAGCTTTTATATCTGCAAAAGCTTTTAATACATCTCCTACACTATTTGCTGTATCGTTAACAGGGTTTAATCCAATAACAGCATCTCCACAACCATAGGATAATCCTTCCATAGTTGATAGTATTACTCCATCAACATCATCAGTAGGATGGTTAGGTTGGATACGTGCTGATAATGTTCCTGGTAAACCAATGGTTGTATTACAATGAGCTGTAACCCTTATCTTACTTGCTCCATATATTAAGTCTAAGTTTGACATTAGTTTTGCAACTCCAGCTATCATTTCAGCTGTTAATCCTCTACTGATTCTTCTAATATCACTGCTTGTTGTTTCATCGGATAAAATCCATTCTCTTAGTTCTCCAACTGTCCAGTTTTGAATCTCAGCATAAATTTTTTCATTTACATCATCTTGAATAACTCTAGTTACTTCGTCTTCTTCATATGGTATAACTGGATTGTTTCTTAAATCTTTAAGTAATAAATTACTAAGAACTTCTTTAGCTGCCACCATTTCTGTGATGGATTCTGCTGCAACGCCTGCTAGTTTATCACCTGATTTTTCCTCATTTGCCTTTGCTAAGACTTCTTTTACTGATTCAAATTCAAATACTTCACCAAATAATTTAGTTTTTAATCTCATATTTTCTTCACCTCTCCAATTTAATAAAATTTTAGAATCCAAAAGCTAAAGTTTTGATAACAACGGGTAAAACTTTGCCATTTGCTAGTGGATTACCTAAATCTATATAATCACCGTTGTTAACCCTTACACTGTCAATACAAATAATGTCTTTTTCATAATTAAGATATCTGTGCATTGTCTGTCCTAGAGCTTTTGCAATGTCATGTTCTACTATTACTATCAGTGGAAAGTCTAGATCTAAAATGTCTTCCATTCCATCTAAGATACTCTTAGCCATGGTTTGAAGCTCTTTAAAACCTATATTTTTCACCCCCCTCATAGCCAATGCTACTTGTTGTTTTTCATTTTCTAAATTAAACCAATTTATTTTTTCTTTAATTATTTGGCTTAATTTTTCATATCCTTGTTCTTCATCTGCTTTACTGAGCTTCAATATTGGTATGTTTTTTAATGGAAATACATTTTTAGTAAATGTAATGGTACTTCCACTTATATCAGTAGTATGTGTTCCTGCTCCTACAACTGTTGCTCTAATTGTTTCTGGTGGTTCATGGATGTTAAATTTATTAAAAAGTGTACTTTGGTTAATTGCTTTACCAAGAATTACACCCATATCCCCATATTCAAAAGTTTCTTTGTGATTTTCAGGTTTATATATACAATCTGCCACTCCACCTGAAAAAGATATATCAGTTATTTCATAATCTCTTCTTAAATCATTTGTAGTCAATATCAGTTCTAAATCTTTACTTGCTTCTTTTGCTCCTAATACTTCAGCTAAAAGTTCTGTCATTTTATTTGCTAATTTTTCTATATCTCCCACTGAAACTTTTTTACCTACTTCTATTTGAATATTGATATTTTGCGCAAGCTGTTTCATCTTTTGGGAAATATATTCTAATTCCATGGTCTTAAGATTTATTTTCAATAGACGTCCACCTATATCTAAACAGGTTGTGTCTATAATTTCGCCATTGTGAAAGACTGCTATATTAGTTGTTCCACCTCCAATATCCAGGTTTGCAACTACTGTTTTTCTTTCTTCTGATATTTTATCTGCACCTGCACCCTTACCAGCAATTATAGATTCTAAATCTGGTCCAGCAGTAGCTACTACAAAATCACCTGCTAATCCGCTGAGTTCTTCTAATACTAAGCTAGCATTTTCTTTCCTAGCTGTTTCTCCTGTTATGATTACTGCTCCTGTTACCACATCTTCAGGTTCCATATTTGCTTTTTTATATTCTTCTTCTATGATTTTTTTAGCTGCAACTGCATCTATCTCAGTATCAGATTTTAATGGTGTAAAGTATATATCACTTTTATAAATAACTTCTTTTTCAACTATATTAATCTTTGGTATAGAAAATATTGAAGCTAAATTTTCTATGGCTAACCTACTAAATACTAGTTGTGTTGTAGATGTTCCAATGTCTATTCCTACACTTAATATCTCTTCCCTCAAGATTATACCTCCCATCAAAATACAAAAAGAGTCTAAATGACATAACTGTCCTACAGTTATATAATCTAGACTCCTTTGCCTTTTTCTAAAAAACACTACATTGTGTTTTTTTATTCATTTTTAAAATCAAATATAATTTCAGTGCCATTTTTATTTGAATTTATAACTAAATGGCCATTTAATTTATCCTTTACTATACTTCTTACAATATTCAATCCTAGGTTACTAGATTTAGTAGATTGTACATCAAATCCCACACCATTATCTATTACTGAAACACTAGAATATATATGACCTTTTTTAATTTTAATATTTACTATTCCACTCTTTCTACCTTTGAAAGCATGTTCTAAAGAATTTTGTAAAAGTTCATTTACTATAAGTGCAATGGATGTAGCCTTATCCGAATTTATGGTTATAATATCTCCCTCTACTAATATCTCAATATCTTCCACACCAGATGAGCCTAATTTTATGGTGCTGTTTTTTATCCTATCTATTATAGTCTTAAGATCTACATCATCAATTCCATTTTGAGCTAATATTTCATGAGTAACAGCTATACTGAGTATTCTACTAATACTTTCATTAAAAGCCTTTCTTGCTAATTCATTATCTATTCTTCTCGATTGAAGACTTAGTAAGCTAGCAATGGTTTGTAAATTATTTTTTACCCTATGATGTATTTCTTGTATTGCAACAGATTTTAATATGAGCTCTTTTTCTTTTTCCCTAACTTCTGTTACATCTTTTATCAACATAGCAACCCCTATTACTTTTTCTCCTTTTTTCATGGTCACGTACTTAGTCTGCAAAGTTAGCTTTCCTACGGTTACTTCTGATACTTTTATTTCACGTTGGTTGACGATGGTTTTGAAATTTCCTTCATCTAGGGCTAAATTGTTAAAACTCATACCTATAATATCATCTCTATAACCTAATTGTCTATAAAGACTTCTTGCTCCGGGGTTACCATATACTGCATTTCCTTCTTGATCAAACATTACGATTGCAACATTCATATGGTAAGTTAGATTATATTCATTATCTTTGAAATTAAACAATGTTTTTGTAAGATGTTCTGCTGTTTCAGCTAAAAACTCTATCTTTTTATCCTGCCTTACATCTTTAGTAATATCTTGCTCCATTATTAATACACCAATAACATTGTTTTTATCATTATGTATGGGAGCAACACTTTGTCTTACTGTCTTATTTTCTTGAGTTATAGCCTTTAATTCCCTAGTACTCTTTCCTAACTCTAAGGTTCTAAGGACTGCTGGTTCATTTTTCCTTAGAGCCAATTGTCCCACTACAGTATCATCATACATTGATGGGCTGGTAGTAGGCTTAGCTTCTGCTACTACTATAGCAGCATTTGGATCATCTGTCTGGCAGTCTATGAACATATCTGCTCCTACCAAGTCAGCAATTATGGGCAGTATGCTTGCAATTCTTTGAAGCTTATTGATATCAATATCATCTAGCTTTGTATATTCTTTGCATAATTTCCTTAACATTTTATAACTCCTAAGTACATTATAATAATACCATTACATACTATTCATAATAATTGCAGCGGCAATATTGCCCATAGAACATCTTTTATCCATGCTAAGTTTTCTAATTTTATTATAAGCTTCTTCTTCAGTTAAATCTTCATTTTTCATTAATATTCCTTTTGCTCTTTCCACAGTTTTTCTATGTTCTAATTTTTCTTTTGTCTTTTGCATATCTTTTTTTATTTGTAATATCTCTTCACTTTTAGATATAGCCACTTCAATAGCGGGGATTAGATTTACTTTACTTATGGGTTTTACAATATAACCCATAACACCAGTCTTTTTAGCTCTTTCTACAAACTCAACACCAGTATAAGCTGTTAACATAATTACACCTTTCGCAAGATTTTCTTTCATAATTATCTCTGTAGCTTTTATTCCATCTAGTATTGGCATCTTTATATCCATAAGTACTAAATCTGGCCTGAACCTTCTACATAGTTCCACTGCGTCATAACCATCTGAAGCTTCACCTACAACATTGTAGTTCTCTTCAGTTAGTATTTCGCTGAGATCCATCCTAGTAATAGGCTCATCGTCGGCTACTACTATTCTGTATTTCATTAGACTACCCCCTCATATAATAAGTTTTTATAATATTACCATGGCTTTGGTAAGTATCTACTCTATTTATATTGTAGCTATATACTTTTTGAATTTTTCTAATCCTATACCTTCTACTGAACTTATTTCAAAAATTTGTTCTGCTCCTGCCAATTGAAGACAATTTCTTGCAAATTCAATATCTTTCTCTTTTAAATCTATTTTTGTAATAATACCTACTATTGGTTTTGTAAATATACTAGAAAAGTTTGGAGGGAAAACACATCTTTTATCACTTGAATCTTGTAATAATGCTATTATATCACAATCATGTGAAGCCACTATTAAAGCATTATAAAAACGTCTGTTTTCTAAATACTCTCCTGGAGTATCTGTAATATCTTCGTAATATTCTAGAGCCTGTGTTTTTTTATACTCTA
>JAAYNB010000152.1 GCA_012521085.1 Clostridiales bacterium
CCATATTTATCAGTGTATTTTATGTATTTTGTAGAGATAAAAAGATATTTTTATATAATTTAGCTTCTGCCCTATTAATATTGATATTTGGATACTATACCATGACTCATGTGCAGGTTCGTTTTGAGGCATGGCTAAATCCATGGAAAGATATTTCTGGTAGAGGTTATCAGATAACCCAATCCCTATTTGCCATAGCTACAGGTGGGTTTTTTGGTACAGGTTTGGGGCTAGGTAATCCTGATTATATTCCTGAAGTCCATACGGATTTTATATTTTCTGCCATAAGTGAAGAATTTGGCACCTTTGGTGGAATAGCTGTGGTATTATTATATTTTATTTTGATTTATAGAAGTTTTAAAATTACACTGACCATTAGAAATACCTTTAGGAAAGTACTGGCATTGGGAATAACATTGACCTATAGTTATCAGACCTTTGTCATCATTGGTGGAGTTATTAAATTAATTCCCTTAACAGGAATTACATTGCCATTTATTAGTTATGGAGGAAGTGCATTGATTTCCGCCTTTATATCCTTTGGAATATTACAAGCTCTATCAAAAAAATCCCTAGAGGTAGAGGAGTTGCTGGATTATGGAGGATAATAAAAAAATTACTCATTTAATCATATTAATTAGCTGCTTATATCTAAGTATTATTGTATATCTCACATATTTTCAAATCTTTCAGGGACCAGAAATTGTAGATAATCCCTATAATAAAAGGCAGTGGGCTAGGGAGGACAGTACCATTAGAGGGGATATTTATGATAGAAATGACAATTTACTTGCCACCAGTGAAGTGGTAGATGATAAACCCATTAGAAAATATCCCTATAATAATCTCTATAGCCATATTATAGGTTATAGTTATAAACAATATGGACGCTCTGGTATAGAATCCTATTATAATGAGGATATTATGGCATTAAATCCAGATAATCCTGTAACCATAATTAAAAATCAATTTATTGATGAAATGATTAGAGGAAATGATTTAGTACTTACATTGGACCATAATATTCAAAAGACTGCTGAGGAATTATTAAGGGGTAAAATGGGCTCCATTGTTGCCATTGATCCCAATACAGGTGGTATATTGGCCATGGTAAGTAAACCTGATTTTAATCCTAATACCCTTATAGAAGATTGGGATAATTTAGTAAACAATGAAAATAGTCCTCTGTTAAATAGGTCTACTGCCGGTTTATATACACCGGGTTCCATTTACAAAGTTATAATCACATCTGCCATATTAGAAAACCCTGCCAGTGTAAATCCTGATTATGACTGTACTGGCAGTATAGTTATAGATGGATATACCCTAACGGATTATAGTGAAAGGGGTCATGGAAATCTAAATCTAGAGGAATCCTTAGTGGTTTCCTGTAATACTAATTTTGCTCGGATGGCAGTGGATTTAGGTGGAGATAAAATAGGAGAAATTTCTCGAAGATTTTTTATGGATAGATCCATAAGTAGTGATATTCCCATACAAAAAAGTCGCTATCCCTATGATGATAATATGGGCAAGACTGATGTGGCTGCCATTGGTATAGGTCAGGGAAAATTATTGGTTACACCAATACATATGGCCTTGGTGGCTGGTACCTTTGCCAATGATGGATATATGATGGAGCCATATATTGTGGAAAGGGTACAAACTCCCACAGGGAAAGTGCTTATGGAAGCCAGTTTAAAATCTAACCCTATTGTTTCACGGGAAATAGCCAATCAAGTAAAGGATATGATGATATCAGCTGTAAATAGGGGTACTGGTAGAAATGCGGCAATAAATGGTTTAACAGTAGGTGGAAAGACGGGAACTGCTGAAAATGCAACGGGCAAATCCCATGCGTGGTTTATTGGATTTGCTGAAAATGGAGAAAATAGAATAGCTGTAGCAGTTATTTTAGAAAGCTCAGGAGAAACAGGTGGAGCAGCAGCTGCTCCCATTGCTAGAAGAATCATGCAGGAAGGATTGAGGAGATAGTAAATGAATGAAGAAATTGGAGCTAAGAAAACCACTATAATAAATATAAATCATAGTGGAATAAATAATATGGATAAACTTTATATAGAAAATAAAATAAAAAGTTTAAGTAAGGAGGATTTGGAAAAACTACAATATGTAGCAGATATTTTAAAATCTGGAGGTATAGTGGCATTTCCAACAGAAACTGTCTATGGACTAGGGGCCAATGGATTAGATGAAAAAGCTGTAGAGAAAATATTTAAAGCTAAAGGTAGGCCCTCGGATAATCCTCTGATTTTGCATGTGGCAAGTTTAAATCAAATGCAAGATTTGGTATTAGAAATTCCTCAGAATGTGGAGAAATTAATAGATAGATTTTGGCCAGGTCCTTTGACCTTGGTTATGAAAAAAGGTCCTAAAGTACCAGATATTATCACTGGGGGACTGGACACTGTGGCTATTCGAATGCCTGCCCATCCCATTGCATTAAAGTTGATAGAAATGTCAGGTTTAGTTTTGGCAGCACCTAGCGCAAATATTTCTGGAAAGCCCAGCCCCACTAGGGGTGAACATGTGGTGAGGGATTTAGATAATAAAGTTGATGCTATTATTATGGCAGGTGAATGTAATATAGGACTGGAATCTACAGTATTAGATATGACTGGAGGTATACCTACAATATTAAGACCAGGAGGAATATCTAAATCAGAGTTAGAAAAGGTCTTGGATAGGGTAGACTTAGACAAAGGATTAATTGACAGTACAAATATTAAACCCAAATCCCCAGGTATGAAATATACCCATTATGCACCTGAGGCTACAGTCTATATTGTAAGGGGAAAGAATTTTGTAGATAATATTAAAAATTTATCTAAGAAATATGAGAAAAAGGGAAAAAATGTAGGTATCCTATGCTTTGATGATACCTATAATAATTATGATAACCCAGTAGTTAAATCCTTAGGGGCTAGAAATAAATTAGAGGAGGCTGCCTTTAATTTATTCAATATCCTAAGGGAATTTGATGATTTAAATGTAGATATTGTACTTTCCGAAGCTGTAGAGGAAGTTGGAATGGGACAGGCCATTATGAATCGCCTTATAAAAGCAGCTGGGAATAGGATAATAGAGGGGGAATAAGAATGAAGAAGATTTTATTTGTATGCACTGGGAATACATGCCGTAGTCCCATGGCAGAAGTGATTTTTAGGGATTTAGTTGAAAAGGAAGGATTAAAAGATATTGAAGTCATGTCTGCTGGTATATTTGCAGTTCCAGAAGATAGAGCTAATCCAAATGCCATTGATGTCATGAAAAAAAGAGGTCTATCTTTAGAAAATCACAAATCTACCATGCTGACAGCAGATATACTTGAAGAAGCAGATTTGATACTGACCATGACCATAGGTCATAAGGAGGTAATATTACAAAACTATCCTGAGTTAGAGGAAAAAATATTTACCCTTAAGGAATATGTAAATAATCCTGAGGATATAAAAAATGCAAATGATATTAATATTTCTGACCCCTTTGGACAATCTGTAGCAGTATATAAAAAGAGTGCAGATGAAATTATGACTAATTTGGAGAAATTATTAGAGAAAATAAAAGAAATGTAAATACTTATATAAAAAAGTTGTAGATTAGATTATAATATCTATTAGGAAATTTTTTAAATATGATTAAACTTGGAGGGATAATATGAAGATAGCCATAGGTAGCGACCATGGTGGATATAGTTTAAAAGAGATTATTAAATCACATTTAGAGGAAAAGGGATTTGAAGTAGAGGATTTTGGTACCTATTCTGAAGAATCTACAGATTATCCTGACTTTGGTCAAGCGGTAGGTGAAGCTGTAGCATCAGGTAAATTTGAAAAAGGTATAGTAATTTGTGGTACAGGAATAGGTATATCCATTGCAGCAAATAAAGTACCAGGAGTACGTTGTGCATTGGTGGGAGATTGTTTTTCAGCAAGAGCTACAAGAGAACATAATGATTCCAATGTACTAGCCCTAGGAGCTAGAGTATTAGGAGTAGGCCTAGCACTGGATATCGTAGATATATGGTTAGGCACTGAATTTGAGGGTGGAAGACATTCAAAGAGAGTGGATAAAATCACTCAAATTGAAAGTAAATATAATATAAAATAAAACAAAAACAATAGGAGGGCTTAATAAATGGGAAAAGTAATTGTAATAGATCATCCATTAATTCAACATAAATTGACATTCATAAGAGATAAAAACACAGGTTCAAAAGGATTTAGAGAAATGGTGAAAGAAGTATCCATGTTAATGGGATATGAAGTTACTAGAGATATGGCATTAGAAGATATAGAAATAGAAACACCAATTTGCAAAACTACCTCAAAAGTACTTACAGGTAAAAAACTAGGTATAGTGCCAATTTTAAGAGCAGGATTGGGTATGGTAGAAGGAATATTAGAATTAATTCCAGCTGCAAAAGTGGGACATATAGGACTATATAGAGATCCAGAGACATTACAACCAGTAGAATACTATTGCAAGTTGCCATCCGATGTACATGAAAGACAATTAGTTGTATTAGACCCAATGTTAGCAACAGGAGGTTCAGCTGTTGCAGCCATCAACTTCCTAAAAGAAAGAGGAGCTACAAATATAAAATTTGTATGCCTAATTGCATCTAAACATGGTATCGAAGTTTTACAAAAACATCATGATGATGTGGATATCTATGTGGCCGCCATTGATGATGAATTAAATGACCATGCTTACATAGTACCAGGTTTAGGAGATGCTGGAGATAGATTATATGGTACAAAATAGTAAAGTATAGAATATAGTAGTAGAATATGGTAACACTTGCCCTTATACACAAAACATAATATAATATTTAATGTGTACAAAAATTTATTTAGGGGTGGGGTATATGAGACCGTCTTGGGATGAGTACTATATGGAGATGGCAGAAGTGGTGAAAAAAAGATCCACCTGCTTACGTAGACAGGTGGGAGCTGTCATAGTGAAGGACAAAAGACTTCTATCCAGCGGATATAATGGTGCTCCCAGTGGTATTATCCATTGTGAAGTAACAGGTTGCCTGAGGGAGAAATTAAATGTACCTTCAGGAGAGAGACATGAACTTTGCAGAGGATTACATGCAGAACAAAATGCTATTATACAGGCGGCTCTACATGGTGCCAGTATCAAGGGTGGTACCATATATGTAACCCATAAACCCTGTATCATATGTACAAAGATGATGATTAACGCCGGTATTCAGGAATTAGTATATAAAGGAGATTATCCTGATGAATTTTCTGAACAGATGTTAGTAGAAGCCGGTATTATAATTAGAAAGTATAAGGAAACTAAGGAAAGTTAGAATGGAGGGAAGCAATGAAGGATCAGACATTGGCATTTTTAGTACCATTAGTACTTGCCTATATTTTGACTCCCTATGCTAAAAGACTAGCTTATAAAATAGGAGCTATTGATATACCTAAAGATAATAGAAGAGTTCATAAAAAACCCATTCCCAGTTTGGGAGGATTAGCTATTTACTTGGCTTTTGCAGGTAGTATAGGATTGATTTTTATATCTAAAAATAATTTTATAAATATGAATACAAAGCTACATGGAATCTTAATAGGTGCAACTATTATTACGATTATTGGAGTAATAGATGATGTAAAACATATTCCAGCCAAATATAAATTATTGGGACAAATTATAGCTGCCTTAGTTGTAGTCTATAGTGGGGTAAGAATTGAGTTTATCACCAATATATTAAATAAAAATACAGGTATTGCAGAATTAAAACAATTGAGTATTCCTGTTACAATTTTTTGGATTGTAGGAATTACCAATGCAGTAAATCTAATAGATGGATTAGATGGATTAGCAGCAGGAGTCTCATCCATAGCAGCATTGTCTCTAGCATATGTGGCAAATGCACATGGACAAACAGATGTAATGATATTGCTGATGATTTTAGCAGGTTCCATATTAGGATTTTTACCATATAATTTTAATCCTGCTGAAATATTTATGGGTGATACAGGTTCTTTATTGGTGGGTTTCATACTAGCCACAATCTCCATTGAAGGTGTTATTAAGACAGCTACTACTATTGCCGTAGCCATTCCCGTATTGGCCATGGGAGTACCAATTTTTGATACTGCCTTTGCCATTATCAGACGATTGGTAAATAAAAAACCTATTATGGAGGCAGATAAGGGACATCTACATCATAGATTATTAGCCCAAGGTTTAAGTCAAAAACAAACTGTTTTGATTTTATATGTTATTAGTGCCATATTAGGTGGATGTGCCATATTTATCTCTGATACTGATAGTGTAATGGCATATATAGTAATTGCTGTAATAGTATTATCAATTTTCCTTGGAGCATATAGAATGGGATTGATAAAAGGTTCTCAAGAAGAAAAAGCAAATTCATAAATATAAAATCTTAGAAATCTCTATCAAATATGATAGAGATTTTTTATAG
>JAAYNB010000153.1 GCA_012521085.1 Clostridiales bacterium
AGTTCCTCTCTTAGGGTATATAATAGTGTATCAGAAGGTTTTACAACTACCTTTCTATTTTCACCATTTATATTTAAATTTAAAATAGTAGTATCTCTTATCTCTAACATTTAGTTTGCCACCTCAAATTTTTTTAAGATATCATATAGCATATTTTTCAACATAAACTTTCTATATTCAGATGAACCTGCAAGATCATTTAATAATTTATCTGGTAGATTATTAATAGCATTATTAACCCTTTCATCCATAGAATCAAAGGTTGAATTTAAAGCTTTCTCTATTTCATAAGATCTAAATGGATATTCACAAATACCACTAAATCCTATATTTATTTTATTTTTCCTATTCTTTAAAGCTGATATTGTTATTAGGGGATAATCTATTTTTTCATTTTTAGTTCTTTTTATATGTGCATATGGAAGACTAAGAAACTTTTCATCAATAATTACTTGAAGGATTAATTCTCCTTTTTCCAGTTGAATTCTCCCTTGAAATATATCCTTTATTGGGAGAGTTTTAATTTCTTTTTTACTAGCTATCATCAGATGACTATCTGCCACAAGAAGTGGCAAAACAGCTTCACGATATATAATAGTACCTGCTAGATTTCCACCAAGAGTAATCTTCCCCTGTATTGTGTGGTCTGCTATTCTTTTTACAGTTAGACTGAGAAGGGGGTAATAATTTAAATTTGCAATATCTGTAAGTGTAATGGCAGAGCCAATTATTAATTTATTATTTTTTAATTCATGAATATTACATTCTGGTATTCCTTTTATATCAATGACTGCCCCAATTTGTATATTATTAAGTCTAGCCATACTGATTATCTCCGTACCTCCAGCATAGTACATGGGTTTTTTGCCAATAGAATGTAATTTATGAAACAAATCTATGGTTTCATATAATGTTTTTGGCTTATAATAATCAAAATTTAAAGGTATCATGGTTTGCCTCCAGTTTTCTTTTTCCATATTTCCTCAGGTAATATAGGTATTTTATCAAATTCCATCTCTGTTGCCAGAGATATGGCATTGGCAAAGGCAGCAGGTATACCAATAATTCCATGTTCACCCAGGCCCTTGGCACCAAAAGGTCCATCTATTTGAGGAGTTTCTACAAAATCCACCAAATATTCAGGATTTTCTCCAAAACGAATTAATTTATATGTTCTAAGAGAAGTGTTTTTTAGTATGGCTTCATCATTATATATAAACTCTTCCCTAGTTGCCAATCCAAGTCCCATACTCATACCTCCCATAATTACACCTCTAGCAGTTTTAGGATTAATAACTTTACCCACATCTATAACAGTTGCAGCTTTTAATAATCTATAGGTATATAGTTTAGGATCATATTCTATTTCTACAGCTTGTGCACCAAGGGTCCAGGATGGACCTACTTTCCCTTCTCCTGTTTCCTTATTAAGAGGTGTTAAATGTTTCATAATATAATTTCCATGAGCAATAATTTGTCCACCAATAGATTCACCATTTGGATATTTATATCCATAGGCTATATCCTTAAAATCAATATATATTTCAGGGTTTGCTTTTAAATATACTCTCTGATTTGCCACCATTAAATCCTTAGGAGGACATTTTAGAATTATGGATCCAATATGTTGTAGCTGATGTATTAAATTATCTGCTGCATCAATAACAGCATTACCTACCATAAAAGTTGTCATACTAGCCACTGTTTTCCAGTGATTAGGCGATACCTGGGTATCTACATACATGGTAACATGAACATTTTTTACACTCATTTTCATTTTTTCTGCCAGAATTTGTGCTATGGTGGTTTTCATACCAGGTCCTATTTCAACGGCACCAAAGCTCAGATTTATACTACCATCACTATTTAGAGTGAGTATAACGCCAGATGTAGCATTGGTAGGTGATGTGGAAGTTTTCCAAAAACAACTAATACCCTTAGCTCGAATCATGCCATTTTCATATTGAACTTTTTTATATTCATCCCAATTAATAAGATTCCTTAGTTTTTCAATACATGCCTTAAGATCACCAGTATTGCTAAGAGTTACTCTATCCTTTGTTGGAGTTAAAGTGCCAGGTGATATAATATTTTTAGTTCTCAAGACTATAGGATCCATTTTTAATTTACTGGCTAGCTTATCCATCATTCTTTCTATACAAAAAGTAAAGGCAGAATGTCCAAATCCACGAAAGGATGTAACATAATTATGATTGGTATATACTGTAAAGGCATCAATATGAATGTACTCAATATTATAAGGGCCACTACCATTTACAGCCATTGCTTTGGCCATTCTTGGGCCAGTATTTGCATAGGCACCACAGTCTACATAATAAGTGGCTTTCATTGCTTTTATTAAACCATCTTTAGTAGCACCAATTTTAATATTAGCTTCCAAAGCTATTTTTGATGGGGAAGTAGCGATATCTTCTTCTCTTGTATTAGTGATTTGGACCAATCTCCCACCTACAGATCTAGAAGCAAGATAGGCCAATATTTCCAAATCTACAGTAGATTTACCACCAAAAGCACCACCTACTAAGGGGGTGCGTACAATTATATCACCCTCTGGAATATTATAGTGTTTACTAATTGTATGTCTTATGGAAAAAGGTGTTTGGCTAGATGTATTAATAATCACTTTACCATTAGGTAATATTTCTGCTCTAGTATTCCTTACTTCCATAGCTATATGATCAGATTTTGGTAGAGTAAAATTACCTTCAACAATCACATCACATTCTGACCAAGCTTGTTTTACATTGCCCTTTCTAATTTTTATATGGTCTGCGATATTTGTATTAGCCTGTGGATAAACATCCTCTACTGGGCAAAAATATTCATGTAGTTTTTCATGAATTAAAGTAGCATCTGGTTTTAGAGCATCTGAGATTGTATTTATTATTGGGAGAGGTTCATAATCTACTTTTATTAGCTTAACTGCTTTCATTGCCTCAGATTCGCTATTTGCTACTACAAGAGCCACCGGTTCACCAAAATATCTTACTTTTTTATAAGCGATAGGATATCTATCTGAGACTACAGAACCTATTTGTGTTGAAAGATAATTACCTGTAATTACAGAATAAACACCATCTAATTTTAACGCTCTAGATATATCAATATGTTTTATTAGAGCATGGGCATGGGAGCTGGTTAATAGTTTAGCATATAGGATATTAGGTTTTATGGTATCAGCATTATATTTGGTAGCACCAGTTACTTTATTCCAGGCCTCTTTTCTTGTAATATTTACACCAATTTGTGGGATATGATTCATAGACTTTATCTCCTCTTTAAAAATGTAATTTTTATTAGGATAGTATTTCCATAAGTATATAAATTATTCTATTGGAGATTATTGTCTAAATAAACTTGACAGGATATTTGCATAGTATAATATTTATATATAAGCCCTTTGTTTTTTGAAAGATAATATCATATAATAAAAAAATAAGAGTTAATATGCTCTAATACATAATCATAAAAATAGGAGGCAATTAAAATGAAAAAAAGATTAGTATTTATAATGTCAATTTTAATGATGTTTCTTGCAATTGGTTGTACACAAGATAAGGAAGCAGTTATTACAATGGGTTTTGTACCTATGAGAGATGGAGATAAACTGATAGAATCTGTAGAGCCATTGACTGAAATTTTATCTGAGGAATTAGGTATGAAAGTAGAAGGATTTACTGCTACCAATTATGTAGGTGTAATAGAAGGATTAGGATCTGGACAAGTTGACTTTGGATTTATACCACCATTTGCCTATGTACTTGCTAATCAAGAGAGTGGTGCAGAGGTGATATTAACGGCAATAAACAAAAGTGGTGAGGCAAAATATAGAACCCAATTTTTAGTTAGAGAAAACAGTGATATAGAGTCCTTTGAAGATATAAAAGGTAAAAAGGTGGCATTTGTTGATCCTTCATCAACCTCAGGCTATCTATTTCCAGGTGCTTATTTAATAGAACAGGGTATAGATTTAGAAAAAGATATTGAATATATATATAGTGGAGGTCATGATAAGTCCTTACAGTTATTATTAAATGGTGATGTAGATGTGGCAGTTACATTTGTAGATGTGAGGGAAAGATATGAAGAGGAATTCCCAAATGCTAAGGATGAAACCAAGATACTTGGATATACAGATTATATTCCAAATATAAGTGTAACTGTAAGGGGAGATATGGACCAAGAATTAAAGGATAGAATACAGGAAGCATTGCTAAAAATAGCAGATACAGATGAGGCTGGAGAATTATTAAAAGAATTGTTTAATATGTATGGTTTTGCTAAAGCTACAGATGAAGATTATGATGTAATTAGAAAAACAGCTAAAACTATGAATGTAGACTTAACAGAGGGTATGTAGATGGAGTTGATTTTATGCTAAGGATAGAAAATCTATCTGTTTCATATGATGGAAAGGAAATGGCAGTAGATGATATTAGTTTAGATATAAAAAAGGGAGAATTTGTAGGCATAATAGGATCTAGTGGAAGTGGTAAATCTAGTTTACTAAAGACCATTAATTTATTAGTCATACCGACAAAAGGCCATATATATATTGAAGAAAAAGAAATTACAAAACTTAAAAAATCAGAATTAAGATTTTTAAGACGAAAGATAGGTTTTGTATTTCAGGATTACAATTTAATTGAAAGATCATCAGTTTTAAACAATGTGCTCATAGGAAGACTAGGATATAAGTCTTCCTTAAAATCATTCTTAGGAATATTTACTCAGTCGGAGTATAGTAAGGCCGTTAAAGCTTTAGAACAAGTAGGATTAGAAGAAAAAATCTTTGATAGAGCATATCAATTAAGTGGGGGACAAAAACAAAGGGTGGCCATTGCAAAGACCCTATGTCAAGAGCCTAAACTTATATTAGCTGATGAACCAGTTTCCAGTTTAGATATAAATATATCTCAAAACATTATGGAATATTTTAAAAAAATTAATGAGAAAAAGAATATAACTATTTTGATAAATCTCCATGATGTGAATCTGGCTAAGAAGTATTGTGACAGAATCGTAGCCTTAAAAAAAGGCAAAGTTGTCTTTGATGGAAGTGCGGGTGAGTTAAGTGAAACAAAGCTTAAAGAAATATATGTATAAAAATAAATTGTATAAAATAATTGCCACTATGATTTTTCTAATAATTTTATTATATCTAGGTATAAAAGTTGAATTTAGCTTTAATAGATTATTTAAAGGTATACCAAGTATGATGAATTTATTTGTAAGAATATTAAGACCCAATCTTTCCTATGGCAATGAGGTCTTTGAAAAATTAATAGAGACAATCCAAATGGCAATTATATCCTCAATTACAGGAGTCTTATTAGCACTACCTTTTTCATTATTAATAGCTGATAATATAAAGCCCAATAAATTTATAGCCAATATTATAATATTTTTTTTCTCAGTGGCTAGGACCATACCCAGTCTAATCTGGGCAACTTTATTAGTTAGCATATTTAGTATTGGTAAATTTTCCGGAATAATAGCCCTTAGTATAATAGCATTTTTAATGTCTTTAAAACTTTTTAAGGAATATATTGAAGGTATTAATGAAAATCAGTTAAATTCTACACTTTCAGTAGGAGCTACTTCCATCCAGGTTTTGAGATATTGTATATTACCCAATATATTACAATTAATTGTATCCGTATTTTTTATAGTATTTGAAACCAATATACGTGGGGCCACCATATTAGGACTTGTAGGTGCAGGTGGCGTAGGTCAAATAATGTGGAGAGATTTAAATCATTTGAGATATGATAATCTATCTATATTGATAATGATACTATTTATAACTATTTTATGTATTGATTTATTCAGTCTATATATTAGAAATTATTTATTAAATAAATCTATTAAATACAAGAGTTTAAAGACTTATAAGAGGGTTAAATTCATTAAAACCATATTTATTCCCCTATCTATTGTGATTTTAGCTTATACAACCTGGTCTTTATTAGATATTAGCTATGAAAGGTTTTTAATTGGTCTAAATCAGGGAAAAGAAATGCTAATACGTATGGTGAGAATAGATATAAGCTATTATCCTCAGCTTATAAAGGGCATAAAAGAAAGTCTTTTTATAGCCATATTTGCCACCATGGTAGGATCCATATTTGCATTTGTTCTAGCATATTTTACTGCATATAATATATCACCTCAGCGGAGTATATCTTTTTTACTAAAAATTATTATAAATATATTTAGAACATTTCCCCCCATAATTACAGCTATTATATTTTTTAGAGGAGTTGGACCAGGACCATTGGCAGGAGCCATGGCACTTAGTATATATACAACAGGTGTACTTACTAAAATGTATAGTGAAGTATTGGAGAATATAGAAGAAAATATTAAAAACAGCATTTTATCTACAGGTGCTTCAAATATACAGACCTATGTACATGGATTATTTCCACATACTTTTTCAACCTTTATAAGCCTTGCATTATATAGATTGGAATCCAATATAAGAAATGCTACTATATTAGGAATAATTGGTGCGGGTGGTATAGGAACCATATTATCTATGAATGTTACATGGAGAAATTGGGAAAAGGTAGGATTTTTACTATTAGGTTCTTCATTAATGGTATTAGTCATAGATAGAATTAGTAATAGTTTAAGAAAAATAATTCAAAATTAAGAAAGTCATATATAAATTCTTATTAAAAGTATAAAAATTATTTAAAATATAAAATTTCATATTTATTTTTTCAAAATAGTCTTGCAATTCAATTTATTATTTGGTATAATGTTCGAAATACAAAAAATTCGATGATCAGAGAGTAGTAGTTAATTCATTTTTTTCACAGAGAGCCAAAGAGTG
>JAAYNB010000154.1 GCA_012521085.1 Clostridiales bacterium
CAATGAAGCTGATAATTGTTGCATGGACAGGAGACATCCCTAGTGAAATACCAACTGGAATAGCTCCCCTAAGTTCTATAATAGGTAATGCAGCTGTTAATAAGACCGTTAATTCAATTGACAAGAAATTTAATATTTGTTGTATCATAAGTGTCCATCCAATCATTTATTTATAGTACCGTTAATAATCAACAATCTCATAAGGTCCATCAACCATACGAAATTGTTTTTTAAAGTATTTAAAGCTCTAATTCTGATGTTTATTTTTTGTTGCAAAATTAAATGTTAACATATTTAATGCTGCATAACTGCCGATTAAGCCAAGCTCATCCAGCAACTGATCTTTTGATTTTATTCCCCTATTAGTCACAAAATTATTATTTTGAGCTATTGGAATTGTATACGAATAACCGAATGTTCAATAACTTATTATCTTAGGTGACAGGCACCGGCGGCCCTCATTTCGTCTTTCTTCTTCAAATAGAAAGTGGTTACAAAAGCAATAATCAGGCCAGCACCCAATGCTATTATGATATTAAATATGCCTTCCCACATGAACTGGGGTCAGCCTAAAAATGTATTTATCGATTCTTCCATTTGGTGTGCCTCCTTTTCGAGTTTATAATGCTTGTCTCCTACTCAATATCTAAATTACTCTTTAAAATACTTAACATCCCATTTATAATATTTTGTCGATTCTTGTCTTTAAGGAAAATATCAAACCTTACTAATTCATCTAACCTTGAGCACAGTACGTCTTGTGACTCCTTAATAAGGAATCGAAACAACCTATATTTAGGTTTTTGAGGAAGCAATTCCCATTTCCTTTAACAGCAGTATTTAATACCATAGTCTGCATAAAAGCTATATCTTGTTTAAAATAAACTAATTTATTTTCCTTATAAATTTGTACATCTACATTGTTCCATTTGCCATCTGATAATATCTGAATTTCATATGCATTATCTTCTTGAACAGTCTCTATCCTTGTACAAACCACTATATTATCTAATTTGAAATTTACAATGATTTTATAGGGATATGAATCTAATTTAAGAATAATCCCTTCATCACCTTTAGCCTGAATATTTAGTTGATAACATTCATAGACAAATATATCACCAAAACACATAGTTTGATTATGTAAATCCAAGCCTGTATATTTTTTTGTAAATAAAATTATATGGTTTAAGATTTTAGGGGAAATATTTAACTGATACTCATCTTGTTTTAACAAAAATAGCTTTCTTGGTTTATTAAGATAAAAATACTGTGTCATATAAGCGCAAACCATTTCACCATAAGGATTCCTAATATCTGTGGGGTTGAGTACCCCCTCTATCTTTCCATTCCAATTCCCTAACTTATCTAAAATATCATCTTCTACAACTTCCTCTTCAAATATGATATTGTACTTCCCAATTTTTTCTGTTTTCTTAATTTTTCGTTGCCCTAGCTCGCTATCAAAACCCTTATGATATATAGTTAATATAACCTCTCCTGCATATGAAATAATATCTCTAACCATTCAATCACCCCATAAAATTGCTCAACAGTATAGTACTACCCACTCACTTCTTGTAGGCTCAACTATTAGTCATCCCTATACAAATAAATCTCTTGTATTATTTTTAAACCTATCTTCCATTTTTTTATATGAACCCATACGCAAGCCATGAGGTACATATAGCGCTGCATACCTATCATAACCATCTTTGTAAGCAAATCCTATTGATTCTGTAACTTTAAGCCACTTTATTCCATGATGTAAAACTATATCATTTCCAGTCATAAACTTTGGGATTTCAATTACTGATTGTACTTTGAACATCACTGGAAATGTTTTTGACTTTCCAGAATTTCTTCCCCTAAAGATAAATTCCATAGAAATATTTTCAAGGATAAATTTTGCTAATTGATGTGGGACTTGACTAATTTTTATATTAACCTCCATAGGTTCATCACTTTTTAATGTTTTTAGTGACTCAACGTCACTATCATTAGCAATATAGAGCACACCA
>JAAYNB010000278.1 GCA_012521085.1 Clostridiales bacterium
AAGTTTATGCTCTAGCAATAATTACAGCAGCTCAAGCAATTTTATAATAATAAAAAAGTTTAGCCTTATCTAAACTCAGACTGAAGACAAAGTATAAATATTAATAAAGTTTAACAAAAATCCTTTTTGCTCAAAAAGGATTTTTTGTTTTTTTGTAGAATACATAATGTATGATTAATTTTGATAGGGGTGTTTTTATTGCTGACTACTAATAATTCTGATAAAAGAACTCAATTTGAAATTACTTCTATTGATCAATTAGTACCTGAAGATCATCTAGTTAGGAAACTTGATGCTTGTATAGATTTTAGTTTCATATATGATCTTGTAAAGGATAAGTACAGTACTGAAACAGGAAGACCTAGTATTGATCCCATTGTATTATTCAAGATTGTTTTCATTCAATATATTTTTGGAATTAAATCTATGAGACAAACAATATCTGAAATTGAAACTAATATGGCATATCGCTGGTTTCTAGGTTATGGTCTTAATGATAAAATACCTCACTTCACTACATTTGGAAAGAATTATGTAAGAAGATTTAAGGATACAGATATTTTTGAGAAGATATTTATGCATATCTTAGAACAAGCAATAAATGCAGGGTTCATAAAGGAAGATGCCGTTTTCATAGATGCAACTCATGTGAAAGCAAATGCTAATAAAAAGAAATACAATAAAGTAAAATTAGAAAAGGAAGCTCGTAGTTATCAAGTAATACTAGATAAAGAAATTAATAAAGATAGAATAGAACATGGTAAAAAGCCATTTGATATGAGTAAAAAAAAACAGAATACAAAGAATTAAAAGTAAACAAAACTGATCCAGATAGTGGGGTATTACGTAAAAGTGAAAAGGAAAAGTGTTATGCATATTCATTCCATACTGCTTGTGATAAGAATGGTTACATACTTGGAATAGATGTAACAGCTGCAAATATCCATGATAGTACAATGTTTGAAACACTATATAAAAAAGTTAAGAAAAATATTGGTAAAAAGCCCAAATATATAGCAGTAGATGCTGGATACAAAACTCCATATATAGCTAAAGTAATATTAGATGAAAAAGTTAGACCAGTAATGCCCTATACAGCTCCAAGAGGTAAAAAAGGATATTTTAAAAAACGTGAATATATATATGATGAATATTACGATTGTTATATATGTCCTAATAATCAAATATTAAAGTATAGCACAACCAATAGAGAGGGATATAGAGAATACAAATCAAACCCTAAAATATGTGTAAAATGCCCCTATTTGAATAAATGTACAAGTAGTAAAAATCATGTTAAGGTAGTTACACGTCACGTATGGGCAAAATATTTAGAAGAAGCTGAAGAATTAAGATATACCAATACCAATAAAGAAATATATTCGAAGAGAAAAGAAACAATTGAACGGGTATTTGCAGATATGAAAGAGAAGCATGGCATGCGCTGGACAACCCTAAGGGGACTAGAAAAAATAAAGGCGCAGGCGATGCTTGTTGCTGCTTGCATGAATTTAAAGAAAATGGCCAATTGGATGTGGAGGTCCAGAAAAAATGGACCTAGTCCATCCAATTCATTCTCTAGTTTTATAGTTATTTTTTTGAAAATATTGAAAAACACGGTTTTCATAATAGAGAAAACCGTGTTTTGTCTACAAACTGAAGACTCCTTAATTAGGAGTCTTTAATCTTTATAATTTTGGTTTTTATAATATATTATTTAGTAAAATCATCAAAATAACCTTGTATATAGACAACAGGTGTCCCCTTATCTCCACTACCAGATGTAAGATCAGCAAGGGATC
>JAAYNB010000014.1 GCA_012521085.1 Clostridiales bacterium
CCTTTACATTGAGTGAATTTAAAAAGAGCATGGAAAATGTCTACACCACATCTGTAAGTAAGAAAACCCTTGATGAATGTCCCCAAGTATATAAACCCATGGAAGAAATTTTAGAAAATATTCATGAGACAGCCAAGATTTTACATCATATCAAACCAATATATAATTTTAAAGCAGCAGATTAATATTTTAATAAAAACTGGATGTGAACTCATATGAAAAAGTTGCAAAGATATCTAGTCTATGGTATGGCTATAGCCATTTTTGGAGAAATATATTTCTATCCCTTTAGTACTACCTTACGTTTTTCTACTGCTATTATTGTACTGAATACATTGATATTAGTAGATGAGGAAATATCCCCAGCTATGCTTTGTATTTCGGCTGGTGGACTTGTGTTTTTACAGAGGAGCATATTTAGTATTTTATTTTATTCCATACCCATTAACGAAATTTTGGGGCTACATGGTCCAGCTGTTGTCTACTATGTAGCTTATGCTGGGATGGTATCTCTATTTAAGATTGTTGAGTATAGGGATAATTTCATAAGTACAATTATGTTTTTAGCTTTTAGTGATATAATAAGTAATATACTAGAGTTCGCCCTTAGAAGAGGTACATTCCATGACCGTATATTACAGGTTTTTATACTGGTAGGTTTTTTAAGAAGTATTATTAGTTATATAATTTTTCTTTTCTATAAAAGACAGGAATTATTTTTAATCACCAGAGAAGGTAGGAAGAGATATAGTCAGTTAAATATTTTAGTATCTAGTATTCAGGCTGAAATGTTTTATTTGAGAAAATCTACCCATGATATTGAAAATGTTATGAAGAAAAGCTATGCATTATATGAAGAATATAAGGATAATGTAGATTTAAAAAAGAAAACCTTAAATATTGCATTGGAAATTCATGAGATAAAAAAGGATTATTATCGAGTATTACATGGATTTGAAAGTTTTTTAGCAGATTTTGAAGACCATGGTAAAATGGTAATATCAGATATGTTTCTCATTATTCGTGAAAATATTTATCGTTATTTAAAAGAGAGAGAGTTAGATATAAAGATAGAATTTCATCATAAGGATAATTTTCAAATACAAAAGTATTATCATCTCTTTACAATTATCAATAATCTTATTTTCAATAGTATAGATGCTTGCGATGATAAGGGTAGAATTAAGGTAATACAAAAAAGTGATGATGATAATATTATTTTTCAAGTAATAGACAATGGAGAGGGTATTGAAGAAGATATGTTGGATTATATATTTAATCCAGGTTTTACTACAAAATTTGATGAAAGATCTGGAGTTCCCTCCACAGGCATAGGACTATCCCATGTACAGGGAATGATATCTGAATTAGGTGGCAATATCAGTGTGAGTTCTCAAAAGGATGGGGAGACAGTATTTGAGATTATAATACCAAAAAAAATACTAATAGGTGATATATAATGTATACTTTTTTAATAATTGATGATGATGTAAATGTAAGAAAGATGTTGAGTTATTTAATAGTTAAAAATAATTTAGGTAAGGTTGTGGAAGAATTAGCCAATGGCGAAGATGCACCAGAGGAAATTATGTTTTATCAACCTGATATTGTATTAATTGATTTTTTACTTCCCAATAGGGATGGTATTGAGATTATTAAATCTGCCAGATCCCTAGGTTATAATGGAAAGTTCATTATGATATCTCAGGTGGATAATGAAAATATGATTGCCAAAGCCTATGAAAATGGTATTGTGTTTTTTATACATAAACCTATTAATAGTATAGAAGCTATTAATGTCATAAAGGGTGTCTGTCAAAATATCGCTCTAGAAAGATCTGTAGCCATGATTAGAAATGCAGTATTTAATATTGAATCGGATAATGTTTTGGAAGATAGGGAAACTTGGAGAGAAGATATAGAGGAGATATTCACTGATATAGGAATTATAGGTGAATCTGGATATAATGATTTGATTAAATTAATTGAGCATGTAATTGAATTAAGACAAAAGACAGGATCATCTTCCTATCAGTTAAGGGATATCTATAGATCCATTGCTGAAAGTGAAGGGATACATAAAAATGAGAAAGTTCATCCAAGAACTATTGAACAAAGGGTTAGAAGGATTATTCTAAAGGCCCTAGAAAATATTGCAGCCCTTGGTAATGATGATTATTATAATAATAAATTTGTGGAATACAGTGGGGTTTTATTTGATATTAGACAGGTGAAACAGGAGATGGAACATATTAACAACTCCAGTGTAGAGAGAGGAAAAATCAATGTAAAGAAATTTGTAGAAGGTGTTATTTCAAGATTGAATATTTAGAAAAATGAATGATTAATTGCATTTCTTCTAAGATGTTATAAAAAGCGACAATAAAAATTCTTTTTTGTAGCTTTTAGTAATTATTCGTAGTATATTGTAGTTCATTCCTTATAATAATAATGAAAACGTTATCTAATATAAATTAGGAGGAATGAAAATGATATTAGAATTGGATATGATTCAAACGGTAGCCTTAGCTGTAGTTGTTTTATTAATTGGACAGGCTATCAGAAATAGGGTAGAAATATTAAGGACATTCTGTATACCAGCTCCAGTTGTAGGTGGAATGATTTTCGCAATACTAGCATTATTTTTAAGACAAAGTGGTATTATGGAATTCCAATTTGATACAACCCTACAATCAGTATTAATGACAGCTTTCTTTACAACTGTAGGATTTACAGCAAGTTTAAGACTATTAAAACAAGGTGGATTAAAAGTTATCATATTCTTATTTGCAGCAATACTGTTAGTAGTACTACAAAATGCAATGGCAGTTGGATTTGCTAAAGTATTTGATCTAAATCCACTATTAGGTCTTGCAACAGGTTCAGTTCCTATGACAGGAGGTCATGGTACATCTGGAGCATTCGGACCATTATTTGAAGAGCATGGTGCCGTAGGAGCAGCAACAGTAGCTCTAGCATCTGCAACTTTTGGTTTAATTGGTGGAAGTATGCTAGGTGGACCATTAGCTAAGAGATTAATTGAAAAACATAATTTAGTAGAGAAAAAAGCGGCAGCTGTAGCAGATACAGATATGCCAGAAGTAGAAGAACAAAAATTATTAGATGCAGATAGATTCTTATCAGGTGCATTCCAAATTGCCCTAGCAATGGGACTTGGTACAATTATTTCAATGTATATTGAGAAAACTGGAATGACCTTCCCATCATATATAGGTGCAATGTTAGCAGCGGCTATTATTAGAAATATCTCTGATATGACTAATACCTATGAGGTACCGTCTACTGAGATTGCTATCATGGGTGATATAGGACTATCAATGTTCTTATCAATGGCTCTAATGGGATTAAAACTTTGGGAGCTGGCAGATTTAGCTATTCCAATGATAGTAATGTTAATAGGTCAAACTGTATTAATGGCAGTATTTGCTTACTTTGTAACATTTAATATGATGGGTAGAGATTATGATGCGGCAGTATTAGCAGGTGGACACTGTGGTTTTGGTATGGGTGCTACACCAAATGCTATTGCAAACATGCAAGCTATAACTGGGAACTATGGACCATCACCATTAGC
>JAAYNB010000155.1 GCA_012521085.1 Clostridiales bacterium
ACACATAAGTAATTCCAGTTCTTTTAGTTTTTCTTCCAATTCCATAATCCTATTTTCTATATTTTCTCTTTTTTTATTTAATTCACGTATATATCTTTGGTTTTCTCTTTCTTTACGTCTTTCTTCTCTTAATTGAGTCTTTGTTTTTTCCTCTATTTTTTCTTCTTCATATGAGAGCTCTTTTTTCTTTTCCACATAGTAATTATAATTTCCTAGGAAAATTTCTGCTGATTTTGGATTTAATTCTATAATTTTAGTAGCAATTCGATTTAAAAAATATCTATCATGGGATATGAAAAATATGGTACCACTATATTGGAGCAGGGCATCTTCTAAAACTTCTTTTGATTCAATGTCTAGATGGTTAGTAGGCTCATCTAATAATAAAAAATTTGATTCAGATAATATAAGTTTTAATAGGGATAACCTAGCTTTTTCCCCACCACTAAGGGTATGAACTTTTTTGAATACATCATCTCCCTTAAACAAAAATGAACCTAGGAGGGTTCTTATTTCAGATTCCACCATATATCTATGTTCATCCCATATTTCATGGATAACTTCTTTATTTGGGTTTAGACCGGATTGTTCTTGATCATAATAGGCTATATCTACATTATGGCCTAGATTTATTTCTCCCCCATTGATATCCGCTTTATTCAATATCATTTTAAATAATGTGGATTTACCTACACCATTGGGTCCTATTAATGCTACTCTTTCCCCACGATATATATCAAATGATATCTTAGAAAAGAGAGGAGTATCATTAAAAGATTTACATAGATTTTTCACAGATAATACATCTTTACCACTGGCTGTGGTAATATTAAACTGCATTCTGGCTCTATCTCTATGGATAATTGGCTTCTCTAGTATTTCCATTTTAGACAATTGTTTTTGTTTGCTTTTAGCTCTAGTTATTAGTTTCTCGGTACCATGTTGGCTTAATCTTCTGATCATATCTTTTTGTCTATCTATTTCCCTTTGTTGTTGAATATATGCCTTTAATTGCTGTTCTCTAATAATTTGTTTTTTCTTCACAAATTCTGAATAGTTGCCATTATAAATTTCCAATTGATGATTTTCTATTTCCATAATACGGGTAACTAATTGATCTAGAAAATATCTATCATGAGATATCATTAACACTGTACCTGTATAATCCCTTAAAAAACCCTCTAACCATTCTACTGCTTCTATATCTAAATGGTTAGTAGGCTCGTCTAACATAAGTATATCTGGTTTAGAAATGAGAAGTTTAGCCAAGGAAACTCGTGTTTTTTCACCACCACTTAGTTGGGCAATAGGCTGTGTAAATTCTTCTTCAGAGAAACCTAATCCTTTAAGGACTCCTCTGACTTCACTACGAAAACCATAACCATTTTGTTTATCAAAATTTTCTAACATATGGGAATATCTATCCATTAATTCTTGTAGTTCTGTTGATGATGAAGTATTTTTACTTAGTTCTGCAATTTCCTGCTCTAGTTTTCTTAATTCTTCTTCCATCTCAATTAAATGGGAAAACACTGTTATAACTTCATCATAAATGGTCTTATCACTATCTAAAACATTATTTTGGTCTAAATATCCTACCTGGGTTGATTTAGCAATATATAATTCCCCTTCATCATATGGGATTTGTTGACATAGTATTTTAAAAAGTGTGGACTTTCCAGCACCATTTATTCCTACTAATCCTACTTTTTCGCCTTCATTTATACTAAAAGTAATATTTTCTATAATTAAATCTATACCAAAATACTTGGTTATATTATTACATGACAATACAATCATATTATTAATTCCTCCATTAAATTATCATATTCATTAATAGTTTAACAAAAAAAAGGATAATAATAAAGGTATATAAAAAATGGATAATAATCTAAATATAGCAATTTACATAAGTTAAAAAGTTTGTTATAATTATGTAAATGTATGTAATGATATTAACAAAACATAGATTAAAAAATTTATAAAACATTTCCGGGTCATCTTCTAGGTATTAACTAGTGTTCTAAAGTATAAAGCATTAAATATACTCAAAAAATGTTTTATAATATATAAATTAATAAATATATAAGCTAACTATGGATAGAAATACATTTAAAATATAGATAATATTGTATAAAATTTATCAATGGGAGAGGATTTAAGTGGGAAAGAGATATAAAAATATATCTATGGCGGTAATAAGAAGATTACCAAGATATCATAGGTATTTAAAGGATTTAATAGACAAAGAGATATATAGGATATCATCAAAGGAATTAAGTAATATTATGGGCTTTACTGCTTCACAAATACGTCAAGACTTTAATAACTTTGGTGGTTTTGGTCAGCAGGGATATGGGTATAATGTAGAAGAACTCTATGGTGAAATTCAAAAGATACTAGGTCTAAATAATGACTATAATTGTATTATTATAGGTGCGGGTAATTTAGGTCAAGCAGTTGCCAATTACACTGATTTTGAAAAAGCTGGTTTTTATATTAGAGCATTATTTGACAGTAATCCAAAATTAATTGATATGAAAATCAGGGATATAAATATCTATGACATAGATAAATTAGAAGAATATGTAGAATCAAATAAGGTAGATATAGGTATTATTTGTACACCTAGGGAAGCTGCACAGGATGTAGCCAATACTCTTGTGAAATTAGGGGTACCAGCTATATGGAATTTTGCACCTGTAGATTTAGATGTACCTGAGGAAGTTATTGTAGAAAATGTACATTTAAGCGATAGTATTTTAACGCTATCTTATTTATTAAGTAATTCACAATTATAAATATATAAATTAGTGTAGATTCCTATGGAGTTGATAAACTGTAAAAACATTAGGTGATTAGTATGCGAAATTATTATATAGAGATTAATCAATACTTAGAGAGATTGATTAAAAACATCCTGGCATATGACAGAGATGGGATACCAATAGAGGGAAATACATTGTCATTAATGGAAATATTAATTATCAGATTTTTAGGCAGAGAAGGAAAAAAGAAGATATATGAGGTAATTGAAGAACTAAATATCCATAGGAATTCATTAGTCACTATTACCAATAGGCTACAGCATATGAAATATGTTAAAAAAGCTCCGTCTTTAGAAGATGGACGTGTCCAGACTTTGAAATTAACCAAAGAAGGAATGGATATATACAATAAGATTATACAGGAAGAAAAAGAAATTTTATTTGCTTTATTAAATGGTTTTACAATTAATGAAGAAAAAGCCATATTAAAATTTTTAGTTAAATTAGATATGTTGAAAAAAGAAGATACAATAGAGTTTTTAAAACAACAAAGTAAAACCAATAAAAATATATAATAAAAAACAAAAGTGGTAGTTTTTAAACTACCACTTTTATGTACTAATTTATAGATTACTCTGGTTGTGGTGCATCTACAGGACAAACATCAGCACATGCGCCGCAGTCGATACATGCTTCAGGATCGATTACATAGATATCATCTCCTGCTGATATAGCTTCTGTAGGGCATTCAGGTTCACATGCGCCACAGCTAATGCAATCTTCAGTGATAACGTATGCCATTTTCAATTCCTCCTATTTATATATATTTTTTAAAGGCAATAATATTATAACAATAGAGAAATGATATTATCAATAGAATGGAATGATTTTATATAAAAAAACAGTGAATTACAATGAAAACCATTATATATTAAAAATCAGTTAAAATACTATTATGTGATATTATATAGTTAAGATAATGGAGGTGAATATCATAAGAGTAGTAGTATTAATAGGACCCAGCGGTACAGGTAAGAGCTATCAATCAATATATTTAGCCAAAATGAAAAATATTGAGTATATGATTGATGATGGTTTATTGATAAAGGGGAATAAAGTCATAGCCGGTTTTTCTGCCAAAAGAGAAAATACTATAATGGGGGCTGTTAAAAGGGCTTTATTTATGGATGAGAACCATAGAAAAAATGTAGTATCTGCCCTATCACAGGAAAAACCAGAGTCTATTTTAGTATTAGGTACTTCTGAGAAAATGGTGGAGAAAATAGTTGGGATATTGGGATTGGGTAAAATAGATGAAAAGGTATATATAGATGAAATTAGTACAAGGGAAGAAATAAACACTGCAAGAAGGGTAAGGATTAAGGAAGGGAAACATATTATACCAGTACCTACCTTTGAAATAAAAAGAGATTTTTCAGGATATTTTTTAAATCCCCTAAAGATTTTAAAGAAAAGGGGATATAGTCATACGGAGGATTTAGGAGAAAAATCTGTAGTAAGACCTACATTTAGTTATCTAGGTAAATATAGTATTTCAAATCGTGTAATACAGGATTTAATATATTATGCAGCTAATAAGGTCATAGGTGTATATAAAGTAGAGAATTTGGACATCAAATATCTAGAGACAGGAATTAGGATATATCTAGAAGTTAGAATCATATATGGTAATCCCATTATACCTTTAATGAAATGTCTACAGGATCAAGTGAAATATGAAGTGGAAGAAATGACTTCTTTAAATATATTAGGTATAGATATATTAGTAAAGAAATTTGCCAAATTATAAATATAAAGTTACATTTTTTATTAAAACATGGTATAATTCAAAGTATTCAGTAAACTCAATTTTTAAAGGATGGTGTTATATTATGGAACAAAATAATAATAATGTATTTCTGAGAGCTCAACAACTAATAAAACATGCCTGTGATAAATTACAAGCGGATCCAGAAGTATATGAGATATTAAAAAATCCTATGAGAACATTAGAAGTTTCTATTCCAGTTAAAATGGATGATGGAAGTACTAAAAGTTTTATTGGATATAGGATACAACATAATGATGCTGTAGGACCTTATAAAGGCGGTATAAGATTTCATCAGGATGTAAATATGGATGAGGTAAAGGCCCTTTCCATGTGGATGACTTTTAAATGTGGAGTAGTGGGAGTTCCATATGGTGGAGGTAAGGGTGGAGTAATTGTAGACCCGCATGAACTTTCTGAGAGTGAATTGGAGAGATTAGCCCGTGGATATTTGAGAGCTATTGCTCCAATTATTGGTGAAAAAGTAGATATACCTGCTCCAGATGTTGGAACAAATGGTCAAGTTATGGCTTGGATGGTAGATGAATACTATAGAACTACAGGAGATTTCCAACCAGGAGTTATGACAGGTAAACCAGTGTCCTTCTACGGTTCTCTTGGTAGAACAGAAGCTACAGGATATGGAATAGCCATTATTACACAAAGAGCTGCTGAAAAAATAGGTATGGATTTAAAAGGTGCAAGAATAGCTTTACAGGGTTTTGGAAATGTGGGAAGTTATACAGCTAAATATATAGATGAATTAGGTGGTAAAATAGTTGCCATAGCAGATCATACTGCAGGATTATATAATAGTAATGGATTTGATATAGAGGAATTGTCTAAATATGTAGCAGAAAATAAAGTAATTAAAGGATTCCCAGGAGCAGAAAAAGAGTTTCCGAAGGAGGAAATCATTACATATGATGTGGATATTCTACTACCATGTGCTCTAGAGAATGTAATTACAGCTGAAAATGCTAAAGATATTAAAGCTAAATTAATCTGCGAAGGAGCAAATGGTCCTACCACATTGGAAGCGGATGAAATTTTAGAAAAAAGAGGTATTGTAGTTACACCTGATATATTGACAAATGCTGGTGGTGTTACTGTATCATATTTTGAATGGGTTCAAAACTTAACTAGGGATTCATGGACATTTGAAGAAATTCAAGAAAAACAAAGAAAATCAATGCTAGATGCCTTTGAGGAAATTTGGAAGTTAAAGAATTTTTATGGTGTTAATATGAGAGTTGCTGCTTATATGATGTCTATTAAGAGAGTGGCAGAAGCTATGAAAATTAGAGGCTGGTATTAAAAACAATTTAATAAAACTTGAGCCGAGTTTATATTAAAAAACTCGGTTTTTTTATAATATTCAATTTAAGGTCTTTGTGATATAATTTTATGATATATAGATAATTTTTTACATAAATCATAAGGAAGTGTAAAATACAACCATTACTATAAACTTTTTAATTTATAATATAATACATAAGTGTACATTTGCAGGAGCATTAAAAAATTCTTAGCAAATGGAGATATAAAATCTGTTAAACAGCATCCAAACTTATATAATTTATATTTCATAAAGGTTTTTACTAAAATAATATAAAAGACAAAAATGGGAGGGTATTTTCCTATGAAAAAATATACCAAGGCAGTGCTAGTAGTGTTATTGGCAATAAGTATAGGATTAAATGTAAATTTTTATGAAAAAACTAGAGTGATTAATGAAAAATTAAATACTGTAAATAAGATTATTGCATCCAATGTGGAGAGTAATATAAGGCATATAATTATGTACATAGATGAATTTATAGAAGGAGATTCCTTAGAAACACTACAGAATTTAGGAAATGCTGTGGATACACTTAATATGACCTTTAATTATTGGGTAGACTTAAACCAATCAGAAAAAGAGCCAAATGAAAAAATGCAACAGGCATCATCAAGTATAGAAACTTTGAGAAATACCATTGGACATCATTTATTAAACCAATATAAACTAAATGACAATAAACTCATGTCCTATGATATTGAAATGTTAAAAGCATATAGTGAACAATTAAAGAAATTACTGATGGTTTACCATAATATTGAAGATAGATTATCAGAATTAAAAAATCCTGAAGCAGATGATGGAGGCTTATCCCAAGTAGCATCTAGTATGGAAGAAATAGGTAGATTATACAGACATAGTAAGATACCAAATCAACATCCAACATATATGGCATATACAAAAGCATTATCAAAGGTGGCAGAAAAGATACCTGAGGTAGTAAATTTGGCAATAAAAGAAGAAAATAATAATGTATATATAAAAGAAGGTGTACATTATTATGAACTAAATTATTATGATGAAGATGAAGAAGTGTACAAAATTTGGATTGATGCAATAGATGGACATATTAGAAATTTAGAATATAAAAGAGATCTAGAGGGTAGACCTATTTCACAAATAGAAGCTATTGATAAAGCAAAGGATTTTCTAAGGACATTTTATCAAGGTGAAATAAAAAAAGAAATGTTTTATACAGAAGATATGGATGCAGATGATGTTATATACTCATTTAAGTTTATACCAATTAATGATGATATACAGATAATTTGTGATACACATACCATAGATATATCCAGTTCTACAGGTGAAGTCATTAAATACACCAATAACTTTAATGACACTAGAGTTATGATAAAAGACATGGCCTATACACCAGAGGATATTATGGAAGAATATGGTGAAGAATACAAAAATATGGAATATAGGGGACAGATGATAGTTAGATCCTTCTATACTAGATTTCAGCCAAAATTAGCATATGCCTTTGGTATATTAAAGGACGAACAACCTATGTTGATATTTATAGATGGGGATACAGGTATACCTATTTATGAAACCTATTATCTATATCACACAATTTTTTAATAGGATATGAATTGGTAGTTAAAAAACAGGGGGATGAAAATGCAATTAGATATAATTTATAACCATAATGAAGTAATTGTAAAGAACATGGAGGATTTTGAACCCCAGCATATATTTGAATGTGGACAATCCTTTAGATGGAATAGAGAAATAGATGGAAGTTATACAGGTATTGCCTATAAAAAAATATTAAATGTTAAAAAGATAGATAGAGATATAATATTTAAAAACACTAATAAAAAAGAATTTAATGAAATTTGGATGGAATATTTTGATTTAAATACAGACTATAAAATAATAAAAAAAGAGATTAGTAAAGATGATCCCATTATGAAAAAAGCTATAGATTTCGGTAATGGTATACGCATATTGAAACAGGAGCCTTGGGAAACTATAGCTTCATTTATTATTTCTGCCAATAACAATATTCCCAGGATTAAAAAAACTGTGGAAATACTCAGTGAAAACTATGGTGACTATCTAGGTCAATACAATGACATAGATAGATATGCTTTTCCAGATGTAAAGACCATAGCAGGCCTTACCCCAGAGGAATTAAAAAGTAGTGGGATAGGTTATAGGGCAAGCTATATTATAAAAACAGCCCAAATGATAGTAGATGAACCCATAGATTTATGTAAATTACAAAAATTAGATATAAAGAAATGTGAAAAATCACTATTACAATACCATGGTGTTGGCCCTAAAGTGGCACATTGTATTTTATTTTTTTGTATAGGACAAATGGAAGCCTTTCCAGTAGATACATGGGTAAAAAGAGTTATGGAATATTT
Source organism: Clostridiales bacterium (assembly GCA_012521085.1). Classification (GTDB taxonomy): domain Bacteria; phylum Bacillota; class Clostridia; order Peptostreptococcales; family Natronincolaceae; genus JAAYNB01. The sequence goes on from JAAYNB010000155.1 coordinate 8,320, forward strand.
TTATTTTAAAGAGGAGACTAAGCCAAAGGTTATACAGGAGTTTGCAACAAAAAAATATGGCAAATACGCAGGATATGCACAACAATATCTATTTTATTATGCAAGAGAATTAAATATTGGTAAAAAGTGAGAAGGTAGGGATAAAATTAAATGTTAGGAACAATAGTAAATACAGTAGCTATTATCATAGGAGGGTTTTTAGGAATATTTCTTAGAAAGGGAATTCCAGATAGTTATAAAAAGACCATTATGCAAGGTATAGGATTATGTACCCTATTAATTGGATTAATGGGAGCTTTTGAGACAGAAAACACATTATTATTAGTAGTAAGTATTGTACTTGGCAGTCTAATAGGTGAAAAAATAAATATAGAATATAGATTAGAACAACTAGGATTATGGCTAGAAAAAAGGACAGTACAAAATGGAAAGGACTCAGTATCAAAAGGATTTGTAACAGCTAGTTTAATCTTTTGTGTAGGGGCAATGGCCATTGTAGGTTCATTGGAAAGTGGACTTATGGGCAATTATGAAACCCTATATATAAAATCCTTATTAGATGGTATATCTTCAATTATATTTGCATCTACCATGGGGATAGGTGTGGTGTTTTCTGCATTTTCAGTATTTATATATCAGGGATTAATTACAATTACAGCAGAGGCAGTTAAATATCTATTAGTAGAGGATGTAATAAGAGAAATGTCTGCCATTGGAGGACTATTAATTGTGGGAATTGGCCTAAATGTATTAGATATTAAAAAAATATCCGTAGCTAATATGTTACCAGCAATATTTTTGCCCATATTATACCTATTATTAGATCCAGTATTTATAAAAATCACCAATATTGTACAAAATATATTCTAAAAAACCATATAAAAAGATTAAAAATCATCTAAAAATAATAAAAGCTTTAAAAACAATGAAAACCTTTAAAAAACAAAGAAAGATTATGGAATTTGAATATAATTGGATTTAATTACAAATAATAAGGCTTGCCTATAAAAAAGCTTTTTTGTATCATATTAATTGTGATTAGCACTCTCCATTGATGAGTGCTAACAAAATGAAAAAGGCTATAATAAATAAAATAAAAATACATAGTTTAGGAGGTTGTACAATGAATATTAGACCATTGGGAGACAGAGTTGTAATAAAAAAGATAGAAGCTGAAGAAACTACAAAAAGTGGTATTGTATTACCAGGAAGTGCTAAAGAAGAACCACAAATGGCTGAAGTTATGGCAGTTGGACCAGGTGGTATGGTAGATGGTAAAGAAGTTGAAATGGAAGTAAAAGTAGGAGATAAGGTTATATTCTCCAAATACGCAGGTACAGAAATTAAATATGATGGTGTTGAGTATACTATCTTAAGACAAAATGATATTTTAGCAATTGTAGAATAAATCAAAGTAGATTTTTAAAACAAATGCTCTAATATATGGTAACTCATGGAGCAATAGAAAATACTGATGTATGAGGAGGAAATATAAATGGCAAAGGAAATTAGATTTAATGAAGTAGCTAGACGTGCTTTAGAGTCTGGAGTAAATCAACTGACAAATACTGTAAAAGTAACATTAGGCCCAAAGGGAAGAAATGTAGTTATAGATAAGCAATTTGGTTCACCATTAATTACAAATGACGGTGTAACCATCGCTAGAGAAATCGAATTAGAAGATCCATATGAAAATATGGGTGCTCAATTAGTAAAAGAAGTAGCTACTAAGACAAATGATGTAGCAGGTGACGGTACTACGACAGCTACATTATTAGCACAAGCTATTATAACAGAAGGTATGAAAAACGTTGCAGCTGGTGCTAATCCAATGATTCTTAAAAAAGGAATTGAAAAAGCTGTAGAAGTAGCTGTAGAAGAACTAAAAAATATTTCTAAACCTATAGAGAGCAAAGAAGCTATAGCACAAGTAGGATCCATATCAGCTGGAGATGAAGAAATAGGAAAATTAATTGCAGATGCTATGGAAAAGGTAGGAAAAGATGGTGTTATCACTGTAGAAGAATCTAAATCCATGGGTACTACATTAGAAGTAGTAGAAGGAATGCAATTTGACAGAGGATATCTATCCCCATATATGGTAACAGATACAGAGAAAATGGAAGCAGTTTTACAAGATGCTTATATCTTAATCACTGATAGAAAGATTACAAATATTCAAGATATATTACCAATACTAGAACAAATTGTACAACAAGGTAAAAAATTACTTATAATTGCTGAGGATGTAGAAGGTGAAGCATTAGCAACATTAGTAGTAAACAAATTAAGAGGAACATTTGAGTGTGTAGCTGTTAAAGCGCCTGGATTCGGAGATAGAAGAAAAGCTATGTTAGAAGATATTGCAATACTAACAGGTGGAACAGTAATTTCTGAAGAACTAGGTCAAGATCTAAAAGATGCTACTATAGATATGTTAGGAACAGCTGCAACTGTAAAAGTAGATAAAGACAATACTACAATTATAGAAGGTAGTGGAGATCAAAAAGCAATTAAAGATAGAATAGGTCAAATTAAAGCTCAAATAGAAGAGACAACATCAGATTATGATAGAGAAATATTACAAGAAAGATTAGCAAAATTATCAGGTGGAGTAGCAGTTATTCAAGTAGGTGCTGCTACAGAAACAGAACTTAAAGAAAGAAAACTTAGAATTGAAGACGCCCTTAACGCTACTAGAGCTGCTGTTGAAGAAGGAATTGTACCAGGTGGTGGTACTGCATTAATCAATATCATAGATGCAGTAGACAAATTACTAGAAGAAATTGAAGGTGATGAGAGAACTGGTGCAAGTATAATCAGAAGAGCTCTAGAAGAACCAGTAAGACAAATCGCAGAAAATGCTGGTCTTGAAGGATCAGTAATAGTAGAAAAAGTAAAAGCATCAGAAAAAGGTGTTGGATTTGATGCATTAAATGAAAAGTATGTAAATATGATTGAGTCAGGAATTGTAGATCCTACAAAAGTGACAAGATCAGCTTTACAAAACGCAGCTTCAGTTTCAGCATTATTATTGACAACAGAAGCAGCTGTAATAGAAGTAAAGAAAGATGAGCCCGCAGGAATGGGCGGTGGCATGGGCGGCGGAATGCCAATGATGTAATTTAAATTAAATAAAGTACTGTATTTCCCAAACCCCAAAACCCACAGGAGTAATCTAATAGACTCTGTGGGTTTTTTGTTGTTAAGTTATGTATTAATTTAAAATTCAGTGAGAAAATAACAATGATTATATATATTAAATCATATTTTATAAGGAGGAAAACAAATGTCTAGAAAATCAGAAACAATAAAAGTACTTAATGAATTATTGCAGGGAGAATATATGGCAGTGGATAGTTTTAATAATTTTATTTCAAGATTGGATGATGAAAAGGTTATAAATTGTTTTAAAGAAGTTCAAAAACAGCATAGAGAAAATATTGATAAATTAGCAACTTATATACAAGATATAGGAGGACAGCCAGATGAAAATCTTGGTATGAAGGGAAAAATGGGTGAAATGATGCTCAATATGGAATTAGGGTCTAAGACAGATACAAATGCAATTATTGAAAAGGCCATTGAAGGAGAAACTAAAGGGGTTAATATGGCAGAAAAGGTTTTAAGAGGAGATTTAGATGATAGATCCAGAGATATAGCAGGTGAAATACTAGAAAA
>JAAYNB010000156.1 GCA_012521085.1 Clostridiales bacterium
AAAAAAGGGATCTTTTATCAAATAAAGAAATAATAAAAAAGAGCATGGATATATTTAATATATTAAAAGAAAATTCTATATATCAAAATGCCAATAATATCATGCTCTTTGTAAACTTTAAAACTGAGGTATCTACTAGGGAAATAATAGAAGATTTACTATCCCAAAAGAAAAGAGTTTTTATCCCTCTGACTGTACCAGAAACTAGAGAAATCATTGTATCAGAACTATTAGATCCAAAGAAAGATTTAATTTTAGGTAATTTTAATGTCCTAGAACCTAAAGAAGACGCCATTAGGCCTGTAGATCCAAATATTTTGGATTTGGTAATTGTACCTGGAGTTGCCTTTGATAAAAAAGGATATCGAATAGGTTATGGTGGTGGATATTACGATAGATTTTTAGCTAAATTACCATCTCATATACCTACTATTTCCATAGCATATGAATTACAATTAATTGATGAAGTCCCAATAGAGCCCCATGATATCCCTGTTCAATATATTATTACAGAAAATGAATTCATTGAAGCTAAATCATAATATTAAATTTTAAAAATAGTTATAATAAATTTTAAATTAAAGAAGTAAAAACCAATTAATCATTGGTCTTTACTTCTTTTTCTTCTTTAATAAATTTATGTTCTAACATGCCACCTACTAATACAGTAATGGGTATACTTAATATTAATCCAATACTACCAGCAAATGCTCTTATAACTTCCGTAGCAATAATATCTAGATTAATAATCCTTGTCCATGGGTCCTGATATGCAGTAAATAATAATAGTAGAGGCATGGCACTACCTGTATATGCCAAAATCAATGTATTTGCCATACTACCCATTATATCTTTTCCTACATTCATACCAGCCTTCATTAAGGCTTTTTTAGATATTTCTGGATTGGCAATTTTGATTTCTTCCATTGCAGAGGCAATGGATATACCTACGTCCATGACAGCACCCAATGTCCCCATTATAATTCCAGAAAATAGTAATCCCTTAAAATCAAAATCAACTCCATTGGGAATATACATGAGCATCATACCTTCTTCTGAAGACATGCCAGTTAACTTTGCTTTTGAACCTGCAATATAGGCAATGATTCCTGATACCAAAACACCACCTAAAACTCCCATAATGGCAGCATAACTCTTTGTATTAAATCCACCTATTATTATAATTGTGACAAAGGTTATGATAAATGAAATTACCAATGTTAAAATTATAGGATTATAACCTGCTAATAATCCTGGTAGTAAAACTTTTAATACTAGAAAAATAGTTAAAATTAAAGTTATTATAGTCTTTAATCCTTGAAATCCCCCTAATAATATTAATAATATGATGAAAAGTAATATAACTATATATACATGGGTATGTCTTAGATATTCCGATATATGGACTTCTAATTCACCATCTCCATAATCTTCTATGGTTACTAATACCTTATCTCCCGGTTCTACAATAATATCATAGCCAAAACTTCCTGTAAGACTATGGATTATTTCAAATTCCATACCCTTATAGTCACCACTAAGAATCTCTAATTTGACCATCATGCTTTCTATAAAAAAATCATTTTCTATTAAATCATCATCTAATTTTTTAACCTCTAATATCCTTGCTTTTTCAATAATGGATTCTTTTAACTCCATAATTTCTGATGAATCATCATCTAGATATAAATCCATATCATCCATGTATTCTATATCTTCTATATTATCTTTATAAATCTCATCAGCAAATATTATACAATTACCCATATTAATAAAAATTAAAAATACAAGTAAAATTAAAGCAACTTTCTGTTTCATAAACTTTTCCTCCCAGGATGCTGTAGTTTATTTTCTAACTAGATATTATATCAGATATTAACTTAATTATTAACAGTATAAAATCTAACAAAAATTTAAGAGTGCCAGTATTTTCCTAACACTCTTAAATATATTTTTAAAATAATTATTAAATTATTATATTATATATCCAAATACTATTAATACTAGTCCACTAGGCCAGATAATACAGCTGCCCGTACAATTATACCTAATAGTTTATTTTTTTCATCTACAACTGCTATGGGATATTTTGTTTCTATGGCTTGAGGAAGAAGGTCTTGTACATAGGTCTCCTCATCTGTAGTAAAATAATCCTGTCTTATAATATCTTTTAATGTTTTATTACTTTTAATTGCTTCTATTGTATCATCTATTGTCACAATACCTTGTAAAATCCTTTCCCTATCTACTACAAAGACACTGGATATTCCATGACTAGACATTCTATTCATAGCTACCTTTAAACCATCTCTTATAAAAATTAATGGGCTTGGTTTATACATAATATTTTTAGCCTGCATAATTTTAGTACGATCTATATCTTTCACAAAATCTCTAATATAGGTATTTTCTGGATTAGATAATATTTCTTCAGGTGTACCTATTTGTACTATTTCTCCATCTTTCATAACAGCAACCCTATCTCCTATTTTAAAAGCCTCATTCACATCATGTGTTATAAATACTATTGTCTTCTTTAATTTTGACTGGAGATCTAAAAGTTCTAATTGCATATCTCTTCGAATTAGTGGATCTAAAGCACTAAAAGGTTCATCCATTAATAATATATCTGGATTATTAGCTAATGCTCTAGCAAGACCTACCCTTTGTTGCATACCACCACTTAATTCATTAGGATTTTTATCACCCCATCCTTCTAAACCTACTGTTTCTAACATTTCGTTGGCTATACTTGATCGTTCTTCTCTGGATATATCTTTAATTTCTAGTCCATATTCTACATTTTTTTTAACAGTTTTATGACTAAATAGTCCAAAATGTTGAAAGACCATGGCAATTTTATTTTGTCTAAAACTTCTAAGGTCTTCCCTATTGTATTGGACAATATTTTCTCCATCAATAAAGATTTTTCCTTTATCAGGTTTATTTAATAAATTCAAACATCTAATTAAAGTAGATTTTCCACTACCAGAAAGTCCCATTATTACGAAAATCTCACCTTTTTCTACTTCAAATGATACATTATTAACTCCAACAGTCTGTCCTGTCTTTTCTAATATTTCATTTTTTGACATGTTTTGCTCTAATTTTTTTAATGCTGCTCTAGGATTTTTCCCAAATATCTTAGTTAGATTTTCAACTTTTATATGAATTGACATATGTCATCACCTGCCTTTATTTTCATTATTCAATTTTAAACTTATCAGCTATGCCCTGTGTAATTCTATCAATTATTATAGCTAATATAACAATAGCCAATCCTGCCTCTGTTCCCCTGGCAATATCTATTCTATTAGTAGCCTGTAGTACTTCTCGTCCTAATCCCTGCGCTCCAATCATAGAGGCTATAACCACCATGGATACTGCCATCATAGTAGTTTGGTTCACTCCTGTCATAATTGTTGGTAGGGCTTGGGGAATTTGTACTTTTATTAATGTTTGCCAAGATGATGCTCCAAAGGAATAAGATGCTTCTATCATCTCAGTAGATACATTTTTAATTCCTAGATTTGTAAGTCTTATGACAGGAGCTATGGCATAGATTGTAGTAGCAAATACCGCAGGCACACGTCCTAAATCAAATAACATTATTGCTGGAATTAAATATACAAAACTAGGTATTGTTTGCATAGCATCTAAAATTGGTTGCATAATAGTTTCCATCTTTGATCTATATGCCATAAGTATACCCACTGGTATACCTATTATTATAGATATAAAGGTTGATACTAATACAACAGCTAGGGTATCCATCATTAAGGACCATAGGCCAAAGGAGCCTACCCAAAACAACATGAAAGTAAAGGTAAATCCTGTGGACACTTTTTTTAATCTCCAACCCAATAAAAATACAATAATTAAAACTAACCACCAGGGTAAATAATGTAGTACAGTATCCACTTTCATTAAAAACCATAATATACTATCACCTAAAGCATCAAAAAAATCTCCAAAATTATTTACTAACCATTTTACAAATTTGTCCACATATAAACCTAATTCAAATCTCAAAATTTCTGGAAACTCATTCATATTTTAACTGATTGTTATATCTCTTTATAACAATCATATACACCTCACTTTATTTACTTGTTTAATTTTAAATAATGATTAAATTTTATTTTTATTAATAAATTACTGATAGTATTTTCTATTATAGTGCTTCTTTTACCTTCTCAGCTATATCATCAGGAACCCAAGAAGTCCATAGTTCCTCATATTCTTCTAAAAACCAT
>JAAYNB010000157.1 GCA_012521085.1 Clostridiales bacterium
AAAATATAAAAATAGAAGATAGCTATCTAGAAGAAGAGAGAGATAATGAACTTTTTAATGCCTTGAATTCTTTGACGGATAATCAAAAATATATAATACTACAATATTATTTTTATAAAAAGCCATTGAAGGAAATAGCCATGGAAAGAGGTGTTCACCATGTTACTATTTCCAAGACCAAGGCCACTGCCCTAAAGAAATTAAAAAAATTTTTAGAAATATATGCTAATTTTTAATACCTAAAACTATTTAATAGATGTACACTGCAGTGGCAATAAAAAATAAAGGAGGAATTTAAAATGGCAGTAGAAGTTATAGGTAGCACAACTAGAGTTAGGATCCAGTTTGTGGAAAGTAGGGATCAGGAAGGCAGAGAAAAGCTATCATCTAGGAGTTATAGTAATATTAAAACAGAGGTAGATAATGAGGCAGTATATAATGTATCTGCGGAAATCATAGGACTACAGGATAAAGAAGGTAAGAGTATCACCAGAATTGATGAAAAAGAATTAGTAGAAGGTTAATTCATAAAAAATATGGAGGTGAAGATAGATGAAAAGAGTATTGGAAATGAACTTTAAAAGGACAGATGATAAAATAGCAAAGCTAAGTGTAATCAATGCTAGAGAGGATTTAACAGGAGAAGAAGTTAAAACAGCCATGGAAAATATATTAGGAGCAAATATCTTCTTAATAGGAGGAGCAGAACTGGCAGAAATTCATGAGGCTAAGATTATCAGAACAGAAGAAGAAGTACTAGAACTAGAATAAAAAAGGGGAAATTTCCCCTTTTTTATATTCTAAACCAAAGGAGGTGCCATAAGTGAACGAAATGTTAAATCAGATAGCCAATCTAGGCTTTCCAATAGTCATATCCATATATCTATTGGTAAGGATAGAGGGAAAACTAGAAAACTTAACTGTAAGTATTCATCAACTAGCCAAATCCATAGAATTACTATCCCATCAATAGATAATGAAAAACCCCTAAGTAGGGGTTTTTCTTATAAATAACATATACATATGTTATAATATTAATCAAGATTTATTTTTATCAGGAGGTCAATATGGGCGTGGTATTAGAATTAGAAGGCAAATTAACAGAAATCATATTTCAAAACGAATCCAATGGATATACGGTGGCAATAATGGAATCAGAGGATGAACAGGTAACCCTAGTAGGATATATGCCCACCTTAAAAGAGGGGGAACATCTTTTGGTAAAGGGAGATTGGATTATCCATCCAGTTTATGGTGAGCAGTTGGAGGTAAAAGAGTATAGACCCATTCTACCATCTACAAAGGAAGGGACTATTAGTTATCTATCATCAGGTATTATCCCCGGTATAGGTAAGAAGATGGCCAAGAGATTAGTAGAACATTTTGGAGAAGAGGTCATGGATATTATAGAACTTCATCCCCATAGACTGACAGAAGTCCCAGGTATAGGGGCAAAAAAAGCTGAGTCCATAAAAGAAGCCTTCCAAGATCAGAGGGAAATTCGAGAGATAATCCTATTTCTCTCCCAATATGGTATATCATCTAATTATGCCATGAGAATTTATAAAAACTATGGAGAGGATACCATAAAAACCATACAGGAAAATCCATATCAACTGGCAGATGATATAGTAGGCATTGGATTTACAACAGCAGATAAAATAGCCAAAACCATGGGAATAGCATCTAATTCTAGATATCGAATATATGCAGGTACTAGATTTGCACTAAATAGTTTTCATATAGAAGGACATACCTATGCTCCAAAGGAATTATTAATTAAAAGAACAGTGGAACTATTAAATGTAGAGAAAGAAGCAGTGGAAGAAGCTATCCAAAACCTAGCCCTTAATCAACAGATACAATTAGAAAGACGTGAAGAAGATATTATAATCTATAATATGCCCTATTACTATGCAGAGACCAGTGTGTGTAATAGATTAATAGAACTTTCTAGAGTTAAATTAGAGGAAATAGACATAGATATAGAAAAGGAATTAGAAGATATACAAGCTATGGAGAATATCCAATTGGCGGAAAATCAAAAATATGCCATTAAAGCAGCCATGAAAAATGGAGTTATGGTAATAACGGGAGGACCAGGAACGGGAAAGACCACCACAATTAATACTTTGATAAAAGTCTTTGAAAAATTAGATATGGATATAACTTTAGCAGCACCCACTGGTAGAGCAGCTAAGAGGATGACAGAGGCAACGGGTAAAGAGGCTAAGACCGTACATAGATTATTAGAATTGGGATTTTCAGAAGAACAGGAAAGTATGTTTTTCCAAAGAGACGAGGATAATCCACTGACAGCTGATGTGATTATTATAGATGAAATGTCCATGGTAGATATTTTACTAATGCATAGCTTGTTAAAGGCTATTCCACCAGGGGCTAGATTAATATTGGTAGGAGATGTGGACCAATTACCTTCAGTGGGAGCAGGAAATGTACTAAGAGATATTATAGATAGTAAAATTGTAAAGGTAGTTAGATTAAATGAGATATTTAGACAGGCTGAGGAAAGTATGATAATTGTCAATGCCCATAAGATAAATCAAGGAATTTATCCCATATTAAATGCCAAGGACAAGGATTTTTATTTCCTAAGAGAGTCACAAAAAGAAGGAATATTAAAGACCATAATTGAATTAGTAAAGACTAGACTTCCAAATCACTATAAATATGACCCCATAAGAGATATACAGGTACTAACACCTATGAAAAAAGGTGAGGTAGGCACCATAAATCTAAATAAAGAATTACAGGAGGCCCTAAATCCTAAAGCCCCTTGGAAACAGGAAAGAAAAATGCGAGATAAGATATTTCGTGTTGGGGACAAGGTTATGCAAATAAAAAATAATTACAATTTAAAATGGGAGAGTCAAGACCCAAATTCCATAGAACAAACAGGTGAAGGAGTATTTAATGGGGATATGGGGTATATACAAGATATAAATAAAAGTGAGCAAGAACTAGCTGTACTATTTGATGATGATAGACTGGTGGTATATAATTTTTCCCAATTAGAAGAACTAGAATTAGCATATTGTATCACCATCCACAAAAGTCAAGGTAGTGAATTTCCAGTAGTAGTAATGCCCATGACCTGGGGACCACCCATGTTATTGACACGAAATCTGTTATATACCTCCATTACAAGGGCCAAGGAATTAGTAGTATTAGTGGGTACACAAAATTACTTAAAACAAATGGTAGATAATGATGAGATAGTTCAAAGATATTCTGGATTAGGATATCGATTGGGAAAATTTTATGATTTTCATCATAGTTAATGGAGGATATAAATGTGGAATGGACTATTGGATTTAATCTATCCCCCTTATCTAAAATGTATATTTTGTAATGAGCCATTGAATGGTGGAGGAAAATACAGTATTTGTGAGACTTGTTATGGAGAAATACCATTTATCGCAGAAAATTCCTGCATCATATGTTCTAAACCCTTTAGCATATCTACAGATATTAGTATTTGTGAAGAATGTAGTAAGGAAAAACATTATTATAAAAATGTATTATCTCCAGTCCAGTATGATGGAAATATTAAAAAGTTGGTGTTCTCATACAAATATAATTATAGAAATTATCTGGGCAGGTATATGGCAGAGATGATGGCGGATTTAGCCAGAAATGAAAAGGTCTATGGAGATATGATATTGGCAGTGCCTCTACATCCCAATAGAGAAAAACCAAGGGGGTATAACCAAGCCCATATTCTAGCCAAATATATCTCCAAAGAATTAGATATATATTATGGTAGAGATTATATTATTCGGACAAAAGACACAGAGGCATTATATAAATTTACCAAAACCCAGCGTAAAATTATTTTAGAGGATGCTTTTCAT
>JAAYNB010000158.1 GCA_012521085.1 Clostridiales bacterium
CTTCATATAGTTTTTCTCCAGGTCTTAGGCCTATTATCTCTATATCCATATCCACATCAGGTTCAAAACCTGATAATCGAATTAAGTTCTTGGCAAGGTCCATGATTTTTACTGGGTCCCCCATATCTAGTATGAAAATCTCTCCACCCTTTGCCATAGAGCCTGCCTGTATCACCAATTGGACAGCTTCTGGAATGGTCATAAAATATCTAGTCATCTCAGGATCTGTAACTGTTACAGGTCCTCCAGCAGCAATTTGTTTTTTAAATAGGGGTATGACACTGCCATTTCTACCTAGGACATTCCCAAATCTCACAGCTACAAATTCCGTTTTACTCATCTTATCCATGGACTGTATTAACATCTCAGCTACCCTTTTAGTAGCTCCCATAATATTTGTAGGATTCACTGCCTTATCTGTAGATATGAGCACAAATCTTCTACTACCAAATTCATGGGCACATTCTGCCACATTTTTAGTACCAAAAATATTGTTTTTAACAGCCTCCTGTGGACTGGCCTCCATTAGAGGTACATGTTTATGTGCTGCTGCATGGAATACTACTTCAGGTTTATACTGACTAAAGATTTCATTTAACCTTTCTTTATCCCTAATGGAAGCAATTAATACTTCCAAATCTAATTTAGGACATGTCATTTTAAGCTCATTTTGTATATCATAGGCATTGTTTTCATATATATCTAAAATCAGCAATTTACTTGGATGAAAACTTGCAATTTGACGACATAATTCTGAACCTATGGAGCCACCACCTCCAGTAACTAATACCACCTTATCTGTTAAATAACTACTGATTTCATCTAAATCCACCTTTATGGGATCACGCCCTAAAAGGTCCTCTATCTCCACATCACGAATTTCTTTAATACTCACCTGACCATCTATAATTTCATATATTCCAGGTAGGATTTTTAGCTTACATTTAGTCCTACTACATTCCTCTACAATTTTCCTTACTTCGTTTTTAGAACCTGAGGGAATGGCAATGATGATTTCATCAACTTTCTTAGCCTCAGCAATTTTTCTAATATGATATCTATCTCCCAACACAGGCACACCATGAATTCTAGCCCCTAATTTACTCTCATCATCATCTATAATTGCCACAGCCTTACTATTTAAATCCCCATGTCTTTTAAGTTCTTTAATCACCATGGCTCCAGCCTGGCCTGCTCCAATTATCATAATTCGCTTTTGAATATTCCGTCCAAAAAACTGATTGAAATTTCTAGTCCTTATATTTCTAGTCATTCGATAACTTAGGCGAACACCACCAATTAATATTATATCCAGTAAAAATATTAATATATAAATACTTCTAGGTAATCTCTGCTGAGTCATCATCATATATGTAATAACACCAGTATTGGTCACAAAGGATGCCCCCACTATTTGTATCACCTCTTCAATACTGGCATATTTCCAAAGGCTTTTATAAAGACCGAATACATATAATAAAGTTAATTTTATCAGGGTCAATACAAAGGCATTTTTCAAATATACTTCAAAATATCCAGCTGCCATATCCCCCATAATATTTCCATCAAATCTAATATAAAAAGCTAATAAAAATGCAAAATTAATCAATATGGTATCAATTATAATCAATACACCTGATATAAATCTCTTTCTCATTCCCAGTCCCCACTTTCCTTAGTTTTATTTCATAATAGAATTATTGCCAAAAATATATTATCATAGTTTCATATTTTATTTTACCATATAATTTTACAAAAATCTTATA
>JAAYNB010000159.1 GCA_012521085.1 Clostridiales bacterium
CATGAATAAAAGTTGAAAAAATACCAAATTTTATATGAAATAAATTTGACAGTATAAAAATAAGATGTAATAATATAGTAAAGGATACTATATATTTTTATGCAAAAATAAATATATTTATTATTTCAAATGGCGAAATAATTGTCTACTGAATTTCAATGGTGAAATGGAAAAAACAGTTTTTGCATATCTGATAAAACGTTGAAAGGATGAATATAATGCATAAGAAGAAATTTAATTTATCAGGTTCAGTTATGGCAAAAGAAATATTATTTTTGGTTATTCCATTGACCATTATAGCCATGTCAATACTATCAATTTTGGGATTTAATTATTCCAAAAGAGTAATAGTAGACAATCTAGACAAACAAATGCTAACATCTATTGATAACACTTCAGATAGTATAAACGTTCTATTAGTCAAAGAGAGGGCAGTTGCAGAGGGTATTTCCAAAGCAGTGGAAAATATTCAGGAAAATATAGAAAATATAGAAGATGAATTATTAGAAGAACTTTTAGTAAAATTTGCTGGATTATATCCAGAAACTACGGGAATGGGATTATGGTTCGCACCAGATATATTTCCTGATAGGGAAAAATTAGCACCCTATGTATTTAAAGAAAATGGTGAAATTTTAGTTAGTAAAGAATATACAGAAGGAAGTTTTAACATTTGGACAAGTGAATGGTATGAAATTGGAACTTCAAATCCAAATGGTGGATGGACTTCTTCATATAATGATCCAGTAACTGGTGTTGCCATGGTAACCATTGCCTACCCCATGTATTATATAAATGGTGATTTACTAGGATGTGTTACTGTAGATGTGGACATTACTAGTTTAAAAAATGCTGTAGAAGATATGGATATCGATTATAATGGTTCAGCCTTTTTACTGGATAAGGACGGAACATATCTAGCAGGAGAAACAGATGACAAATTAATGGTTAGTAAAGCCCAGGATGAAGATAATCTATCCTTTGTCCAAGGAATTAATGAAATGCTACATTCAACATCTATAGGTTCTACTGAATACTTGGATGGAGAAAATACTTATTTATTATATTATGAAAATATAGATGAAACAGATTGGAAAATTGGAATTAAAGTAGGCGAAGATAATATATTTAGCAGTTTAAAAAAATTATTAAGTCTATTTATAGTTGTGTCCATACTATCTATTATTGCTGTAATGATTGCAGTATATGTATTTTCACGCAAATTAGGACATATTGCACAAAAATGTAGGGATCTTGCCATTAGTGTATCTAAAGGTGATTTATCTAGCCAGATATTAACTAATCAAGACCTATCAAGAAAGAATGAATTAGGTGATATAGCTAGGGCCTTGGAATTAATGCAGGATAACTTAAAGAAAATGATTACAACATTTACATCAAATGTTATACGTATTGATGATAGTTCTAATAATCTATCACAAATGGCTATAGGTCTGAATAGTACTTCCAGTGAAATTTCAAATGCCATTGCAGAAGTGGCAGAAGGGGCAAATAATCAATATGCTGGATTGGAAACCATAGCTAATGTATTGGATATATTTAATAATGAAATAATAAATATGAATAATACTATGGAAACCATTGATAAATCTACAAAATCCATAGGAGAATTAGCAAAAAACAGTGATGAAGATATGAAAAATATAATAGATGCTTTTACCATTATAGATAGTAATTTTAATAGTCTTAATAAAAAAGTTGCATCTGTAAGTAAAAATATAGGACAGGTAAATGAAATAACAGATTTAATTAATTCCATATCTGAACAGACAAATCTTTTAGCATTAAATGCTGCCATTGAAGCAGCTAGAGCAGGTGAAGCAGGCAGAGGTTTTGCAGTAGTTGCAGATGAAATAAGAAAATTAGCTGAAGAAAGTGCAGAAGCTGCCAAGGATATAAACGAAATAATTGGACAGGTATTAGATGATAGTGATGAAATGACAGAAGCTACTAAAATTGTCAGTGATGAAATTAATGAACAAAATAGTAATATAAGGACATCTATTAAAACCTTTGAAGATATCATTGAAGCCGTAGAAAATATTACACCATTAATTGAATCAGCTAATGAAAGTACAGGTAAAATAAATGAAGAAAAAGAAAATATTTTAAATCAAGTTTTAAATTCCAGAATGCAATCAGAGACAGTAGCAGCATCTTCAGAAGAAATTACTGCATCATCACAGACCATGCATGAAATGGCAGAAAGTCTATCATCTTATGCAATTAACTTAAAAGATTTGACCTCACAGATGAAAGATGAAATGAATGATTTTAAATTATAAATTATTATAGATTTATTAAAAACAAAACCCCTTGTTAATCAAGGGGTTTTGTTATGAAAATTATTATAAATGAAATTTACCAAAGTAAACTATATACTCAGAAGTTTTAAAAAATAATATATGATAAAGAAGTAAAATTTAAATGAAAGTTTTAAAATATTAAAGGGTATAATAGATATTAAATCTAGGAAAAGAGGAAGAAATTATATGCAAAATGAAGTAGATATGGGTTGGAATTTAAAAAATACATATGCCCAATTGCCAAAAATATTTTATACAAATATTAATCCAACACCTGTAAATTCACCAAAACTAATTATATTTAATGATGAATTAGCAAAATCATTAGGTTTAAATGGAGATGGATTAAAAAGCTATGATGGTATACAAATACTATCAGGAAATAAAACACCTCCCAATACCATCCCTATAGCTCAGGCCTATGCTGGACATCAATTCGGACATTTCACCATGCTAGGAGATGGGAGAGCAGTATTAATAGGAGAACAGATGACTCCTACAGGTGAGTTAATGGACATACAATTAAAAGGTTCAGGTAGAACACCCTATTCTCGTAGTGGAGATGGTAGGGCGAGTCTTGGCCCCATGTTAAGAGAATATATTATAAGTGAAGCCATGTATGAACTAGGGATACCAAGCAGTCGTAGTCTATCTGTAGTTACAACTGGTGAGATGATTATGCGGATGGAAGAAGAGCTTGGTGCCATATTGACAAGGGTATCCAGTAGTCATATTAGAGTTGGTACCTTTGAATATATAGCAAGATGGGGAAATAGGGAATATTTAAAAAAGCTGGCTGATTATACAATAAAAAGACATTTTCCATATATAAACTATGAAGATGAGCCTTATTTAAGATTTTTAGAGGAGGTTATAAAATTACAGGCAATACTTATTTCTAAATGGCAATTAGTTGGATTTGTACATGGTGTAATGAATACTGATAATATGGCCATTAGTGGGGAGACAATAGACTATGGTCCCTGTGCCTTTATAGATACATATATTCCCAATACTGTCTTTAGTTCCATAGATAGATATGGACGATATGCATATGATAAGCAACCAATAATTGCAAACTGGAATTTAGCCAGATTTGCTGAAACATTATTACCATTACTAGATAAAAATGAAGAAAAGGCCATAGAAATAGCTCAAGATAAAATTAATAGTTTTATGGAATTATATGAGATCAATTGGTTAAATGGCATGAGAAAAAAATTAGGAATTTTTAATTCAGAAGAAAATGATGAAATATTAATAATGGATTTATTAGATATAATGGAAAAATACAATGCAGATTATACAAATACTTTTATAGCATTGATTTTTGAAGAATATAAGGATATGTCATTATTTGAGAGTGTAGAATTTAAAGATTGGAGAAAAAGATGGAAATTAAGGCTTAAAAGACAGGAAAAATCAAAGGAATCAATTATTGAACTAATGAAAAACGCAAATCCTGCATTAATACCACGTAATCATAGAGTAGAGGAAGCTTTAAAAGTAGCAGTGGAATATGAGGATTATAGTAAATTAAAGAAATTTTTAAAAGCTCTGAAAAAACCCTATGAACATAGAATTGAACAAATTGAGTATTCCACACCAGCTCCTAAGTCAAATAAACCATATCGAACATTTTGTGGTACTTAAATTTTTTAATATATATTAAAAAATTATATAGGCAATAAAGAAAATCTATGCTAGAATATAAGCATTATTATCTATTATAGATTAATGAATTTACAAAGGGGTAAATAGACTTTAATAAATTTTATAAAATTAAATATTAAAGATGCAGAGTAAGAAGTAGTGCGTTAAGTGCCGTACGGATGGGAAGTTGCCATCGGACGAAAAGTCATTAGATTTGCGATACTATTTCTGCTTCCGCTGCCACTAGAGGAAACACTTTCTTATAGTGGCACAAAGCCTAAAATAAGGAGGTGTTTTTATGAAAAATACAAGAGTTATAATTTTCATGGGTCTATTTATTACCCTACAAATCATATTGACTAGATTTTTATCTATTCAAACTCCCATAGTAAGAATAGGATTTTCTTTTCTACCCCTTGTATTATCATCAATTATCTATGGTCCCATAATATCTGGAATTGGTGCAGCAGTAGCAGATTTTATAGGTGTAATGTTATTTCCAATTGGTGGAGCATATTTTCCAGGATTTAGTATAAGTGCTTTTTTAACTGGAGCCATCTATGGTTTACTACTTTATAAAAAGTCAAAGTCAATCACTAGAATTAGTATATCAGTCATATTAGTATCATTATTAATAGAATCAATTTTAAATACATATTGGTTAAGAATATTAACTGGCAAAGCATTTTTGGCAATACTGCCTGTAAGATTAACTAAAATATTAATTATGATACCAATTCAAATCATATTAATTAAAATCATATGGGAATATATAGATAATTATATAAAAAGTGAAATAGACAATAGGAGATTACTTTAAAATAAAACGTAAAAGTATATATTCCATTTATACAAAAATAAAACAAATACCATTGAATATAATAATGATATTTGTTTTTTTTATTAAATTTAATAAATATGAGGTTTTGCAATATTATTTTTTTAAGATGATTTATATTATATGATAAATTATATTTTCACAATCTCAGTATTGACAGGTGTATATACACTTGTTATAATAAAAAAAAGTAATAACTTGGAGGTGTTTATTTTGAAAGCAAAAAAATTGACTATAACTGCATTACTAACAGCAATGGCAATTGTAATTCCTTTTGCAGTATTTTTTAAAGTTATAATTCCACCATTTACAGCAACATTAGGTTCACATGTCCCCATGTTTCTTTCCATGTTATTAGGACCAAAGGTTGCCATTATGGTGGGGCTAGGATCTGCATTTGGATTTTTCCTTAATCTAGGTCCAATAGTAGGCCTTAG
>JAAYNB010000160.1 GCA_012521085.1 Clostridiales bacterium
GAAGTTAAATCCGGATATAATTTTAATGGATATTAAAATGCCTGGTATCAATGGAATTGAAGCAACTTATACTATAAAAAACAGAAATAGAGATAAATACATTATTATACTCACAGCCTATGATGAATTCAATTTTGCACAGAATGCCATAAAAGCAGGAGCCAATGACTACCTATTAAAACCTGCCAGACCAGAGGATGTAATAGCAGCCATTAATAAGTATATCCAAGGTGAGGAAGAAAAAGCTCTCACCTATTCCAAGAGGATAGAGGTAAAAGATGGTTTTATAGAAATTAAGGGTAATAATAGAGAAATAAAAAAGGTAATAGAATATATCGATGAAAATATTTCAGAAAGTATAAGTTTAGAGGAAGTAGCAAGAGAAGTAGGTATAAGCCCTTTTTATTTAAGTAAATTATTTAAAAAGGAAACAGGACTAAATTTTATAACCTATGTAAATATGAAGAAAATGCATAAGGCAAAGGAGTATCTAAGAAATACTGATGAAACCATAAGAAATATAGCCTTAGATTTGGGATATAATGAACCAAACTATTTTAGTAAGGTATTTAAAAGTATAGAAGGTATTACTCCAAGCGAATACAGAAAAAATCAAATATAATTTTTAAAAAAAGTCTCAACATTATAAAAAATGTTGGGACTTTTTTTATGTATTTTAATTTTCTTGAAAATGAAATTCAACAAAATAATATCACAAATATCAAAAAAGTATCTTATTGTCAAAACGTTTTCAAAAACTATACAAAAAATTACATAATAAGCACAAATGATTGTCAAGGAGAAAGGTTTTCTATATAGAAGATAATACTCACAGAAAAAAAGCTGTACAAATTTTTAAAAAAATAAAATATAACATTTAGAATATGTATTTTTAAGTACCATTACTTAAAAAATCTAAATGTTATAAAAAAACCTATAAAAGGAGGAAGTAATATGACAAGAGAAGCTTTGGGAATGGTTGAAACCAAAGGGTTAGTAGGGGCAGTAGAAGCAGCAGATGCTATGGTAAAAGCTGCAAATGTAGTACTAATTGGTTATGAAAAAATAGGATCAGGACTAGTAACAGTTATGGTACGTGGCGATGTAGGTGCTGTTAAAGCAGCTACAGATGCTGGTGCAGTAGCAGCTGAAAAAGTTGGTCAAGTAGTATCTGTACATGTAATCCCAAGACCACATACAGATGTTGAGAAAATATTACCACAGGGTCTATAATTTTAAAAATGTTTTAAATTTTAATGGAGGTGTAAATTAATGAAGGATCAATTAATGGATAAGATTATGGAAGAAGTAATGAAAAAAATGGAAGGATCTAATGAGGAAGTAGCAGAAAATGTAGGTGCTGCATTTGAAAACCCTGGTATGACTGAATTTGTTGGAACAGCCATGGGAAATACAATTGGATTAGTAATTGCTAATGTAGATCACAATTTACACGAAGCTATGAAAATTGACAAAAAATATCGTTCAATAGGTATTTTTGGTGGTAGAACTGGAGCAGGTCCTCAAATAATGGCAGCTGACGAAGCAGTTAAAGCTACTAATACAGAAATTATTAGTATTGAATTACCAAGAGATACAGAAGGCGGAGCAGGACATGGTTCATTAATTATCTTTGGTGCAGAAGATGTTTCTGACGCTAGAAGAGCAGTAGAAGTAGCATTAAAAGAATTAGAAAGAACATTTGGAGATGTTTATGGAAATGAAGCTGGACACTTAGAGTTCCAATACACAGCTAGAGCAAGTTATGCTTGCGAAAAAGCTTTTGGTGCTCCATTAGGAAAAGCTTTTGGTCTTACAGTAGCTGCCCCAGCAACAATTGGTGTGGTATTAGCTGATACAGCTGTTAAAGCTGCAAATGTTGACATTTTAGCATATTCTTCACCTGGCAATGGTGGAACAAGCTTCTCAAATGAGGTTATCTTAGCATTTAGTGGAGATTCAGGAGCAGTTAGACAAGCTATCATAGCAGCAAGAGAAGTAGGAATAAAATTACTAGGTACATTAGGTGCAAAACCAGAATCAGCAACAACACCATATATTTAATAACTTACAATTGATTTACCAAATAAAGGAGGTATAATTTATGAAGTCAAAACGTTTTCAAGTGTTAGCAGAACGTGATGTAAATAAGGATGGATTCGTCGCAGAATGGCCAGAGGTTGGATTAATCGCCATGAACAGTCCAAATGATCCAGAGCCAAGTATAAAAATAGAAAATGGTATAGTAGTGGAATTAGATGGTGTAAAAAGAGAAGACTTTGATATGATAGATCAATTTATTGCAGATTATGCAATAAATGTAGAGAATGCAGAAAGAGTTATGGCTATGGATTCTCAAGAACTAGCTAAAATGTTAGTAGACGTAAATGTTAGTAGAGAAGAAATTATTTCATTAACCACAGCTATGACACCTGCAAAAATAGTAGAAGTTGTAAGTCAACTAAATGTAGTAGAAATGATGATGGCTTTACAAAAAACTAGAGCAAGAAAAACTCCTTCTAACCAATGTCATGTTACTAATGTAAAAGACCATCCAGTTCAAATAGCAGCTGACGCAGCAGAAGCGGCTATTAGAGGTTTTGATGAGCAAGAGACAACAGTAGGTATTGTTAGATATGCTCCATTTAATGCTCTAGCTATATTAGTAGGTTCACAAGTAGGTAGAGGTGGAGTATTAACACAATGTGCAGTTGAAGAAGCTACAGAATTATTATTAGGTATGAGAGGTCTTACAGCTTATGCTGAGACAGTATCAGTTTATGGTACAGAACCAGTATTTGTAGATGGTGACGATACACCTTGGTCAAAAGCATTCCTGGCTTCTGCATATGCTTCTAGAGGATTAAAAATGAGATTTACATCTGGAACAGGTGCAGAGGTACAAATGGGTTATGCTGAAGGTAAATCTATGCTTTACTTAGAAGCAAAATGTATCTATATTACAAAAGGTGCCGGAGTACAAGGACTACAAAACGGTTCAATCAGTTGTATTGGTGTACCTGGAGCGGTACCATCAGGTATTAGAGCAGTACTAGCAGAAAACTTAATCACAACAATGCTTGACATGGAAGTTGCTTCCGGAAACGACCAAACATTCTCACATTCACCAATTAGAAGAACTGCTAGAACATTAATGCAAATGCTACCTGGTACAGACTTTATCTTCTCAGGATATAGTGCTACACCAAACTATGACAACATGTTTGCTGGATCAAACTTTGATGCAGACGATTATGATGATTATAATGTAATCCAAAGAGACTTAAAAGTTGATGGTGGTTTAAGACCAGTACTAGAAGAAGAGGTTGTAGCTATTAGAAATAAAGCAGCTAGAGTATTACAAGCTGTATTTGAAGAATTAGGACTTCCAGCGATTACAGATGAAGAAGTAGAAGCAGCTACTTACGCTCATGGAAGTAAAGATATGCCAAATAGAAATGTAGTAGAAGATCTAAAAGCAGCACAAGAAATGATGGAAAGAGGTATTACTGGAGTAGATATCATTAAAGCATTAAGTAAAAAAGGTTATGACGACATTGCTGAAAGACTACTTAACTTAATGAAACAAAGAGTATCAGGTGACTATCTACACACATCTGCTATATTAGATGCAGACTTTAACGTAATCAGTGCTGTTAACGATGTTAACGACTATGCAGGTC
The DNA here is from genome assembly GCA_012521085.1 of Clostridiales bacterium. Taxonomy (GTDB): domain Bacteria; phylum Bacillota; class Clostridia; order Peptostreptococcales; family Natronincolaceae; genus JAAYNB01. The sequence continues at coordinate 3,684 of JAAYNB010000160.1, forward strand.
CTGGTACAGGATATCGTATGAGTGAAGAAAGATGGGAAGAAATCAAGAATATTCCTAATGCACTAAGACCAGAGGACATTCAGTAAATAAGAAATGGGGAAGGGGTGTAATCCATGGAAATAAACGAAAAAATGATTCGTCAAATTATTGCGGATGTATTAAAGGATTTTCAACTTGAGGAAGGAGCACCACAAGCGACAAAAGAGGTAGAAATAAGAGAAGGTAATTTAACTTTAAAAGAAAAAGGAGTTGCAGGAGTAGGTACTAAGAGAGACGAAGTAGTTATAGCTCTTGCACCAGCTTTTGGAAAATATCAAACAAAAACTATTGTAAATATTCCTCATGATCAAGTACTTAGAGAGGTTATTGCAGGTATAGAAGAAGAAGGATTGGATTTTAGAATTATTAGAGTTACAAAGAGTTCAGACGTTGCTTTCGTAGCTCATGAAGCAGCAAAATTAAGTGGATCAGGAATTGGAATAGGTATCCAATCTAAAGGGACGACAGTTATACATCAAAAAGATTTAGCGCCATTAAGTAACTTAGAACTTTTCCCTCAAGCTCCACTATTAGATTTAGAAACATATAGAGCTATTGGTAAAAATGCTGCTAAATATGCAAAAGGTGAATCACCAAATCCAGTACCTGTAAGAAATGACCAAATGGCTAGACCAAAGTTCCAAGCAAAGGCAGCTTTATTACACATTAAAGAAACAGAGCACGTAGTACCAAATGCTAAGTCAGTTGAATTGGAAGCTATCTTTAGCTAAATAAGCGGAGGTGAAAGGTATGAATCAAGAAAAATTAATTGAGCAAATCGTAAAGGAAGTTATGTTGTCAATGGGGACAGCAGAACCAAAAAAAGAAGAATGTGAAAATAAAAATTGTACTATAAATCTTGAAACAGACTATCCTTTAGGTACAAAAAGACCTGAGTGGATAAAAACTCCTACAGGAAAATCATTAAATGATATTACACTAAAAGCTATAATGGACGGAGAAGTTACAGCAAAAGACGTAAGAATAGCACCAGAAACTCTAGAGCTACAAGCAAAAGTTGCTGAGGCAGCAGGTAGAGCGCCTTTAGCACAAAACTTTAGAAGAGCTGCTGAGTTAATTGCTGTACCAGATGATAGAATCTTAGAAATATATAATGCTCTACGTCCAAACCGTTCTACAAAACAAGAACTATTGGATATAGCAGATGAATTAGAAAATAAATACGGTGCAAAAATCAATGCGGATTTTGTACGTGAAGCAGCAGATGTATATGAAAAGAGGAATCGTTTAAGACAAGACTAAGATGGCATATGAGCAGGAGGTAAAGTTATGAAAATAATTGCAGGTATAGACATCGGAAATGCTTCAACAGAGACGGCTCTTGCCCGAGTATCATCCAGTGGTATTGAGTTCTTAGCCAGCGGTACCATAGATACCACTGGAATAAAAGGAACTCGTCAAAATATACATGGTGTATTTACCTCCCTGAAACAAGCTTTAGAAAAAGCCAATCTTGCCTTAGAAGATGTTGATTTAATTAGAATCAATGAAGCAGCTCCAGTTATTGGGGATGTGGCCATGGAAACTATTACAGAGACCATTATTACAGAGTCTACAATGATAGGCCACAACCCCTCCACTCCTGGAGGAGTTGGCTTGGGGGTAGGTAAGACTACTAGAATTGAAGATTTAGATAATGTGGACAAAGATAGTCCTATTATAGTTTTAGTGTCTAGAGATATAGATTTTGAAGATGCAGCAAATAGGATTAATAATGCTGTAAAAAAAGGTGTCGATGTACAGGGTGCTATTTTACAAAAGGACGACGCTGTCCTAGTTAATAATAGATTAGATAAAACTATTCCTATAATAGACGAGGTTGGTCTACTGGAAAAAGTACCCCTGAATATGTTAGCAGCTGTTGAGGTTGCACCTCCTGGGGGAGTTGTAGAAGTACTATCAAATCCCTATGGGATTGCAACAGTTTTTGGATTATCCTCAGAAGAAACTAAGTTGATAGTACCTATATCTAGAGCATTAATAGGTAATAGATCAGCTGTAGTTATAAAAACTCCAAAGGGAGATGTTCAAGAAAGAAAAATTCCAGCAGGTAAAATCGAAGTTATTGGTGAAAAACGAAGAAGTGTTGTTGACGTAGAAGATGGCGCCGAGGCCATCATGGAAGCATTACAGTCAGCATCACCAGTAACGGACGTCAGGGGAGAGCCTGGTACCAATGCTGGAGGAATGTTAGAAAGAGTTAGGAGTGTTATGGCAGAACTTACAAAACAAGAACATAGCACTATAAAAATCCAAGACCTATTAGCAGTGGATACTTTTGTACCACAAAAAGTTACAGGTGGATTAGCAGAGGAATTTTCACTAGAAAATGCTGTAGGAATAGCTGCAATGGTCAAAGCCGACAAATTGCAGATGGATATGATTGCGGAAGAATTGAGAAAAGAATTGAATATACCAGTAGAAGTTGGTGGCGTGGAGGCAGATATGGCCATAAGAGGTGCTCTGACCACACCGGGAAGCTCAACTCCACTGGCTATTTTGGATATGGGTGCAGGATCAACTGATGCCTCTATTATTACCCCAAGTGGGAAAATTACTTCAATCCATTTAGGTGGAGCAGGTAATATGGTAACTATGCTAATAAATTCAGAGTTGGGATTAGAAGATCTGGATTTAGCAGAAGATATCAAAAAATATCCACTGGCAAAGGTAGAGAGTTTATTCCATATTCGACATGAAGATGGAACAGTTCAATTTTTTGACAAACCCCTGGATCCAAATATCTTTGCTAGGGTGGTAATATTAAAAGAAGGTAGTATGATTCCAATACCTGGACAACATTCTATTGATAGAATACGTATAGTGAGAAGAAATGCAAAGGAAAAAGTTTTTGTGACTAATGCACTGAGGGCCCTTAGTAGAGTTTGTCCTACAGGAAATATTAGAGATATAGAATTCGTAGTACTACTTGGAGGATCAGCATTGGACTTTGAAATACCACAATTAGTTACTGACTCCCTATCTCATTACGGAATAGTAGCAGGTAGAGCTAATATTCGTGGAACAGAAGGACCTAGAAACGCTGTAGCTACTGGACTTATACTAGCTATGAAAGAGGAGGAATAGTAGATGAATAGAAAAGAAGATAATAATAGGCCTACCATTCACATCTACTATAGCTCCCACAATCCAGAAGCTTCTGATATATTAAAAAATTTTTTATGGGGTATGGAAGAAGAAGGAGTTCCTGGCATTACAAAAGAATTCGATGAAAGTAATAGTGTAGAATTAGCATATAAAGCTGCCCTACAGTCCAGATTAGAAGTGGGAATAGGGATTGGTAGGGATGGTAGCGTAGCATTACACAATACAAAACTCCCACCCTCAGAACCTCTTTTTCTTTTAAATGACATAAAAAATGTAGCTGTTTTAAGAAGCCTGGGAACAAATGCTGCAAGATTAGTAAAAGGAGTACCTTTTAAATCATTAGATCCAGCAGATAATGAAGAAATTACTATAGATAAAAAATCTTATGTTCCCAATAATATAGAACATATAGATTTACATGATGATCAAGTAAGAGATATAGTAAAAGAAATACTAGATAGACTGCAAAAGAGGTAACAGGCTTAAGGAGGTGTTAAATTTGTCCAGACTTTCCTTAGGGATTGTTGAAACAGTTGGTTTAGCGGCTGGTATAGAAGCAGCAGATGCTGCAGTAAAATCAGCAAATGTACAATTAATAGGCTATGAACTAACAAAGGGTAGCGGTATGGTTACCATAAAAGTTGTAGGAGATGTGGGAGCGGTAAAAGCAGCAGTAGATGCGGCTTGTGTTGCAGCATCTAAAGTTAGTAGTGTTTATAGTCATAAGGTAATTGCTAGACCCCATGAAGATATACAACAATTGATTTATAGTAAAGAAACCGTGGGACTTGAAGTAAAAAAAGAGTCAAAAGATGATGACAAAGATGATGACGATGATAAAAATGATAAAGAAATAACACCTGATAATACAATGGAAGAAAGTGAAGAAAACATTATAGATGAATCTATTACAGAAGAAATACAGGAGGAAATAGTTGAAGAACCTTCATCAGAAGTAGAAATGGTAGAAATCCAGGAAGAAGTTGAAGAAGTAGAGGCAACTGATGAGGTTAAAGAAACTGAAGAACCTGCAGACTCTGAGTTAGAAGATTCAGAAGATGAGGCAATAGATGAAACCTCAATGGAGCAAGAAGAAACTTCAAAAATAGAAAAATCACCTGATGAAATATGCAATTATTGTAAAGACCCTACATGTCCAAGAAGAAAAGGTGAATTAAGAAGTACTTGTATCCATTACGGTAAAATTTAGTGAAAGGTCAAAGGAGGCAATAAAGAATGAATGATGCATTAGGTATGATAGAGACAAAAGGTTTAGTAGGAGCTATAGAAGCAGCTGATGCAATGACAAAGGCAGCCAATGTGGTGTTAATAGGATATGAAAAAATAGGTTCTGGACTAGTTACTGTTATGGTTCGTGGAGATGTAGGCGCAGTAAAAGCTGCAACAGATGCTGGAGCAGCAGCAGCTAGAAATGTTGGAGAAGTTGTATCTGTACATGTTATTGCAAGACCTCATACTGATGTAGAGATGATTTTGCCTGAAATACCTGAGGAAGAAGTTTAAGAAAAAAAGGTATATAAGAGGTGGGTTTTATGAAAATAGATAATGCATTAATTGAAAAAGTGGTTAAAGAAGTAATCGGAAGATTAAATGCAGAAAAAGACGAAATAAAAATACCAGTAGGTGTATCTAATAGACATATTCATCTATCCCGAGAGGACCTGGACATATTATTTGGCAAAGGTTATGAACTCACTAAATATAGAGATTTAAGACAACCTGGCCAATATGCAGCAAGAGAAACAGTTATTGTGGAAGGACCAAAGGGCAAGATTGAATCAGTTAGAATTTTAGGGCCTACTAGATCAGAAACACAATTAGAAGTATCATTTACAGATGCTAGGACACTTGGTATAGTTGCACCAGTACGAGAATCTGGGAAACTAGAAAATTCTGCACCTATAACAATTATAGGTCCTGAAGGTAGTGTCAAGAAATCTGAAGGAGCAATAACAGCTTTAAGACATATTCATATGACCCCAGATGTGGCAAAAAGATTAGGTTTGAAAGATAAAGATATAGTAAAAGTAGAAACAACTGGTGATCGACAAGTGATATTTGGCAATGTACTAGTTAGAGTATCAGATAATTATGCTCTAGAAATGCATGTGGACACTGATGAGGCCAATGCTGCAGGACTTGCTAATAATGACACTGTAAGAATTATATTGGATTAAAGGAGATAAAGAGCTATGGATTTGACAAGTGCAAATAAAAAGATAATAGACTTCCAACAGCTCATCACCGAAAAGAAAAAAAAGGACTACAAAGGTAATTTAAAGGTAGGCATAGATTTGGGAACAGCTAATATTGTAGTTGCAGTATTAGATGAAAATAATCAAGCAGTGGCAGGTGCTTCACAGTCTGCTTCAGTGGTCAGAGATGGACTTGTGGTGGACTATGTTGAAGCTGTTAGAATTGTACAAAACTTAAAACAACAAGTAGAAACAATCCTAGGTGAAGAAATCATTAAAGCTGCCACTGCACTACCCCCCGGAACCTTAGGCGGTAATTCTAAGGCTATGGTAAATGTAATAGAATCAGCAGAAGTCGAGGTTATAAATGTAATAGATGAACCCACAGCTGCTGCTTCTATTTTAGGTATACAAGATGGTGCTGTAGTAGATGTAGGTGGTGGCACCACAGGTATAAGTATATTAAAAAATGGTGAGGTAACTTATACAGCTGATGAAGCTACAGGTGGTACCCATATGAGTTTAGTATTGGCAGGCAATTATAAAATAACATTTGAAGAAGCAGAAATATTAAAAAAAGATGTAACAAGACATAGAGAAGTCTTTGTTGTTATAAAACCAGTGATTGAAAAGATGGCTTCAATTGTTAAAAGACATATAGAGGGCCATGGTGTAGAAAAAGTATATTTGGTTGGAGGAGCATCTTGCATCAAAGGATTTGAAGATGTTTTTGAAAAAGAATTGGGAATAGAAGTATATAAACCGAAAAACCCTCTACTAGTAACACCATTAGGTATTGCTTTGAACTGTCAAGGATGAGGTGATAAATTTGTATTTAGATGCCTTCATTGATGTAATTGTAAATGAAGTTGTAAAACGCATATTAAATAGACCTAAAAAAGCTCTAGTTGCTTTTACGGGAGGATCAATAGGCTTTACAGAAGGTATAAAAGCTATAAAGGATCTCATGAATGATGGTTGGGAAATAAAAGTACTATTATCTAAAAGTGCAGAATATGTACTAAAACCAGATAATGTAAAAAACCTTTTAGGTATAGATAAGATTTATTTAGAATCAGAGGTTACTAATACATCAAATCTATACCAGGATATGGATATGATAATTCTTCCAGTCCTTACAATAAACACAGCATCAAAAATTGCCCTATGTATAAATGATAGTATGATTCCATCAATTGTCTCAAATGCAATTATGGAGGGAAAACCCATAGTAGCAGCTAGAAATGCTTGTGATTTAGATGACCCAACTAGAAAGACCCTGGGAATGGATAAAGCTCCAGAGGCATATAAACAAAAAATACGAGATCATATGGAATTATTAAAAGATTATGGCATTAACCTAGTGGATGTCAGCCAATTATATAGTGTATGTGTAAATACAAATAATATATTTGTTATGAATAAAAAATCTGATACGGAAAACAAAAAAGTAGGAAATATACAAAATATACAAAATATACAAAATAGACAAGAAAACATAGGGGCAAATTTCACAAAAAAAGTCCTCTCTAGACAAGATATAATTCGGTTGGCAAATGGAAATGGTAAAATCCATGTAAAAACAGGAACCATAGTGACAGATTTAGCAAAAGATACTGCCAGAAGTTTAGGTATAGAAATAATATACCAATGATAGAAGCCATATAGAAGTAAGACATATTTTGTTTAGAGGTAGGTGTAAAAAATGTTTTATGGAAGAGTTATTGGAACAATCACTGCTACAAGGAAAGACGAAGCATTGGTGGGAAAAAAACTTTTAGTAGTAGAAGAATGGGATAGATATAAAAAACCAACAGGCCCTATTCATATAGCCGTAGATTCTGTAGGTGCAGGTGTAGGCGATGTGGTATTTGTGGTTAGTGATGATCCTGCTACTAAAGTGTTCAGAGAAGAAGAGGTACCTGTTGATGCAGTAATAGTGGGTATCATTGACCATATTGAACTTTATGAATAAAGGGTGTGAAAAAAATGAGTCAAGTTTATACTAGAACAGGTGACAAAGGAACTACATCCCTATTAGGTGGGAGCAGGATAGGAAAAAATGATTTAAGAGTTTCCTGTTATGGTACTATAGATGAAGCAAATGCTGCAATAGGAACTGCTTATTCTTTTTTTGAAAACCCTAAAATAAAAGAAATACTGCACAAGATACAAAAAAAATTATTTGTAGTCGGTGCACAACTGGCCAGTGATGAAAAAGGTAAGAAATTTTTAAAGGAAAAAGTTACTGCTGCTGATGTTAGTGAATTAGAAGAACTAATAGATTATTATTTAGAAAAAATAGGTAAACAAACAGCTTTTGTTATACCAGGCAAGTCCCAGGCATCAGCTATGTTACACTTAGCTAGAACAATTATCCGTAGAGGTGAAAGAGAAATTACCACTCTAAGTGAAACTGAGCAAGTGGAGGCAGAACTATTACAATATATCAATAGACTTTCAGACCTTTTATTTACACTAGCTAGATATGAAGAGGAGTATTCCCTAATAGAAAAAGTAAAAAATGAGACCATAAGGCGTATAAATAATTATAATCAAGAAGATGATCAATCCTATAAACTTACTTTAGATATAGCTAAAAAAATAGCCCAGGCTGCTGAAACTAAGGCTAATGAAATAGGTGTACCTATTATTATATCTGTTGTAGACGAAGGTGGAAACTTACTACTATTACATCGTATGGAGGATGCCTTATTGGCAAGTATAGATATTTCTATTAACAAGGCATATACCTCTGCCTTTTTAAAAACAGCTACTCATGAAATTAGTAAATTAACTCAACCAGGTGAGCCTTTATACGGATTGCAATGGACTAATAATAACCGTATGGTTATCTTTGGTGGTGGCTATCCTTTAAAAGTTGGGGACAGAGTTATTGGAGCTATAGGAGTAAGTGGTGGTACAGTGGAGGAAGATATGACCATTGCATCACATGCTCTAAGGACTTTTGAGATGGAGAGGAGATAGTGTTTATGAAAATAGAAGCAAAACATATTGAAGCTATTGTAAAAAGAGTCCTCAGTGAAGCACAAACATCTAATAATAGCAAACCATCAGGTTATGGTATGTTTGACAAAATGGATGACGCAATTGAGGCTGCATATATAGCACAAAAAGAATTAATGAAACTATCACTTGCAAAACGTGGAGAAATAATTGAAGCTATTCGTAAAGACTGTAGAGAAAATGTAGAATTATTAGCTAAAATGGGCCACGAAGAAAGTGGTATGGGTCGTTATGAAGACAAAATACTTAAAAACCTATTAGTTATTAACAAAACACCAGGTATTGAAGATTTAGAATGTGATGCTGTAGCAGGTGATGACGGTTTAACACTATATGAGTATGCACCTTTTGGCGTTATTGGTTCCATTACACCAGTGACAAATCCATCAGAAACCATAATTAATAATTCAATAGGTATGATTGCTGCTGGAAATGCTGTAGTATTTAGTCCACATCCAGGGGCTACCAAAACTTCTAGAAAAACTATAGAAATCATCAACAATGCTATAATGTCAGTAGGTGGACCAGAGAATTTGATAACCAGTGTTATAAAACCAAGCTTAGAAAACACACAAATTATGATGAAACATGAAAAAATAGATATGTTAGTTGCTACAGGTGGACCTGGAGTTGTAAATGCAGTAATGACATCTGGAAAAAAAGCTATTGGTGCAGGAGCAGGTAATCCTCCAGCATTAGTAGATGAGACAGCAGATATTGAAAAAGCTGCTAAAGATATTATTGCTGGTCATAGCTTTGACAACAACCTACCTTGTACAGCAGAAAAAGCAGTTGTTGTTGTAGAACAAGTGGCAGATTATCTAATCTTTAATATGAAAAAACATAATGTATATGTTATGGAAGATCCAGAATTAATAGAAAAACTTAAAAATCTTGTAATCACCGAAAAAGGTGGACCAAATAGAGAGTTTATAGGTAAAAATGCAAACTATATCTTAAAACATTTAGGATTAGAATTTGGAGATGATTTAAGATCCATTGTAGTAGAAGTAGATAAAGATCATCCTTTTGTACTGGTAGAAAAGATGATGCCTATATTACCAGTAGTTAGAGTTAAAGATGTAGATGAAGGTATAGAATTAGCTGTAAAAATAGAAGGTGGAAATCGTCATACAGCTACAATGCACTCAAAAAATGTAGACAATCTTACAAGATTTGCACGAGAAGTTCAAACAACAATTTTTGTTAAAAATGGACCTTCCTTTGCTGGATTAGGTTATGGAGGTGAAGGATATACATCCTTTACACTGGCAGGACCTACAGGAGAAGGACTTACTACAGCTAGAACCTTTTCTAGAAAGAGAAAATGCGTTTTAGTAGGAGGTTTCTCCATTAAATAGGATTGAGGTGATTAAAATGGCAGAAAATCTCATAGATATTGTAAAAGAAGCAGGTGTTGTGGGTGCGGGAGGAGCAGGCTTCCCCACCCATATTAAATTAAATGCTCAAGTAGAATATGTACTTGTAAATGGTGCAGAATGTGAACCCCTCATTCGAGTTGATCAAGAATTATTGGCAAAAAGAACTAAAGAGATAATTACTGCATTAAAAGCAGCAGTAGAACATACAGGAGCAAAAAAAGGTATTATTGCTTTAAAATCAAAATATAAACCTGCCATTGTAGCTTTAAAAAGAGAAATAGCCCATGAAGAAAATTTAGAAATATTTGAAATGGGAAATTTCTATCCAGCAGGTGATGAACAAGTTTTAGTATATGAAGCCACAGGTAGGATTGTACCAGAAGGTGGAATACCACTAAATGTAGGTGCAATTGTAATAAATGTGGAAACTCTCTATAATGTATACCATGCTATGCATGATATACCAGTTACAAAGACATATATAACAATTACAGGTGAAGTTGCAAATCCAATCACTGTAAAAGTGCCAATAGGTATTACAGTTAGAGAGACAATAGAACTTGCAGGTGGCAGTACAATAGATGATTTTGTAGTAATAGACGGTGGGCCATTAATGGGTAAGGTGGTAGGAATAGATGATCCAGTTACAAAGAC
>JAAYNB010000161.1 GCA_012521085.1 Clostridiales bacterium
TATCTAACTATAGTTAAAAATCCATGTATTAGTCTTTCATATTCTTGTTTTATTTCTTCATTTTCAATTTTTTGTATTTTGTTTTCATCTAATACCCATTCCATATTATTTAAAGTTTCTAAGTATACAGGTTTATAAATTTTTTCATTAAATTCATTAATCATCTCTGTTTGGTATATAATAAGCCACTTAATCATTTCTTCAGCCTGGTCTTTATTCACATGAGATATATTTTCTCTAATAAATTTACCTAGTTCAACAGCAGTAGTTTCTGGCTCTATCATATCTAAAAAATCATCCATTATTTTTTGTGCTTCTATATCATTTATATCTATTTGTTCATTTCTACCTATATGGATATCCTGTTCTTTATCTAAATTTCCATCTTTACAACCCATCATTGTTATAATTGGAATTAAAATTAATATGAAAACCTTATTAAAATTTTTCACCATAAGCCCCCCTATATGTCATTTCTAATTACTATATATTTTATCCTAGATCTGTCCTTATTGTCCATAGATTTTATAATATTTTAATATTTCCCATATCCTTAAGAGCATAGACTTTATAATTGGTCTTTTATAATGTAATATTACCCTTTTATAATTTCTTTTAATTATTTTTCTAAATAATTGTTTAATTTTACTATGAATTGTCTATTCCTGGTATAAACCTTGATATTGGCTTAATCTAAAGGTTATAATATTATTGAAGACTATTATAAATAAGGAGGAAGTCAATTGATTGTCGGTTTAGATATGGGCGGAACTCATATAGATGCTGTCATTATTAAAGATGGTAAGATTATAAATAATATTAAAAGAGCATATGATTCAAATAATCTCTTCCAAGATCTATGGGGTAGTCTGCAAAGCTTATTAAATGATTATGATAAATCCCAGATTAAAAGAATTAATCTAAGTACCACCATATCTACAAATGCTATTGTAGAAGATAAAACATCTTCTGTAGGTATGATAATTCAAAGTGGTCCAGGACTTTGCAATGATTTTTTGGCCTGTGGTGATGAAAATGTGTTTGTTTCCGGCTCCATCGATCATAGAGGTAATGTGGTCCAAGAACTGGATATTTCTGAGCTAAAAAAAGCTGTTATTTTATTTAAAGATAAAAATATAAATAATTGTGCCATTGTTACTAAATTTTCTACTAGAAATCCTAAACATGAAATAGAAATTAAAAAGTTTATTGAGGATGATTTTTCTTTTATTACCATGGGACATAGTCTATCAGGTAAGTTGAATTTTCCTCGCAGGGTTTTTACTGCCTATTTAAATGCTGCTGTATATGATAGTTTTAAAAATTTTGCTATAAATATTAAAAAATCTTTAGAAAAAGAAGGTATTTCTGCTCCAGTCTTTATATTAAAGGCTGATGGTGGTACTATTAACCTATCTACTACTGAAAATATACCTGTTGAGACCATATTATCTGGTCCAGCTGCTAGCTTCATGGGTATGAATGCTTTTTTTAGCACTGATGAAGATGCAATACTACTGGACATTGGTGGAACCACCACTGATATATTCTTTCTAGCAGATGGTATACCTTTATTTGAATCTCAAGGTATACAAATAAATCATTACAAAACTCTTGTCAGATCAATTTTTAGTGTGTCCATGGGTCTAGGGGGAGATAGTAGTATTCGTATTAAAGATGGCCAATTAAAAATTGGCCCAAAAAGAGAAGGTCCCCCATATGCTTTTGGTGGTCCTATGCCTACTCCCACAGATGCTATGATAACTTTAGGATTAATTCATGTGGAAGATGAGGAAATATTTAAAAAAGCTAAAAAATCTATTGAATCTCTTACCAATGGCCTAAATCAATCTGTTGAAGATATGGCCATAACTATACTCAATACTATGGCTCATATGATAAAAAATAGAATTGATGAACTATTAGGAGAAATAAATTCTAAACCTGTCTATACTGTTAGGGAATTATTATATGGTAAAACCATTACACCTAAGAGCATTCAAATAATTGGTGGACCGGCTAAGGTATTATCTAAAATACTAGAAAAAAGATTTAATCTACCATGTTATTACCCCAAAAATCATCATATTGCCAATGCAATAGGTGCTGCCCTAGCTAAGCCCACTACTGAAATAAATATGCTGGTGGATACTTCTAAGAGGGTATTATCAGTGCCTGAATTAGGTTTGTATGAAAGAGTAGATAAAAATTATACCTTAGATGACGCTAAAAAAAGAGCATTGAGTTTGTTAGAAAAAGAAGCCTTAAACATAGGTTCAGATAAAGATATTGTTGAAACTGAAATTGTGGAAGAAAGTAGTTTTAATATGGTGAGAGGTTTTTATACCACTGGTAAAAATATACGGATTAAGGCCCAAATAAAACCTGGATTGTCATATAAATTAAAGGATGGTGCTATTGATGTTAAAAGCTAAAAACAAATTAGGTCTTGTCTTTTTCCCCGCCTTTGATTGGGCTATTAGTCCAACTCATCCTGAAAGAGAGGAAAGGCTCCTTTATACACAGGACCAGATATTTGAAGAAGGTATTGAAGATATTCAGGGCATAGAATTTTTCAATCCCATATTAGCTGATGAAA
>JAAYNB010000162.1 GCA_012521085.1 Clostridiales bacterium
AGAAACAGCTCCTAATTCGCCAGCAGAAATTGCAGGTGTTATGGAAAATGATAAAATAGTTGCAGTAAATCAAGTTAAGATAAACAGCTGGAGTGATATGGTAAAAAGCATTGAAAATTCAAATGGGGATCCAGTTGATATAACCTTAATAAGGGATAATAAAGAAATCCAAAAAAGTATTATTCCTCAAATGGATACCGATAATAATAGATTTATGATTGGAATAATACCTGTTGTTGAAAAATCATTATTCATGGCTATTAAAGATAGTTATATTCAAATAAAGCTGATTTCTATAGAAATGATTAATTTTTTCAAAGGTCTAATAACTAGTGGAGCTACAGATAATACAGAAATAGTAGGTCCTGTGGGAATCATAAGCCTAGTAGGTCAAGCTAGTAAAGATGGTTTATATAATGTATTATTCTTAGCAGGTTTGATTAGTATAAATTTAGGTTTTATAAATTTATTGCCAATACCAGCTTTGGATGGCAGTAGAATATTATTTTTAATATTTGAATTTTTAAGAGGTAAACCAATTGATCCAGAAAAAGAAGCAATGATTCATGCCGTTGGATTAGCTTTAATGATGGCATTAATGTTAATGATTACGTATAAAGATATCTTGGCTATCTTTAAAGGATAGAATATAAATTGAAGGTGATATATATTGAGAAGAAATACAATAGCAGTATCTTGTGGAAATAAATTCATAGGTGGAAATCATTCAATTACTGTACAATCAATGACCACTACTGATACAAATGATGTAAAAGCTACTATAAAGCAAATAAAAGCCTTAGAAAAGGTGGGTTGTGATATTGTAAGGGTTGCTGTACCTAATTTAGAGGCTGCAAAAGCTCTAAAAGAAATCAAATTTGGAACTAATATACCTCTTATTGCAGATATACATTTTGATTATAGATTAGCATTAGAATCTATAGAGCAAGGTGTAGATGGTCTTAGATTAAATCCAGGAAATATAGGAAATAAAGATAGAGTAAGAGAAGTAGTAAAAAGAGCAAAAGAAAAAAATATAAAAATTAGAATTGGTGTCAATGCTGGTTCCCTAGAAAAAATGCTACTGGATAAATATGGAGGACCAACAGCTGAAGCCATGGTTGAAAGTGCTTTAAGACATGTTAAGATTTTAGAAGATATGGATTTTACTAATATTGTAATATCTTTAAAATCAAGTGATATCCATATGACTGTAGATGCATATAGACAAATTGCTGACAGAGTAAATTATCCGCTACATTTGGGTATTACTGAAGCTGGAACCATATGGAGTGGTACAATAAAATCATCAATTGGTATAGGAGCATTATTATTATTAGGTATAGGTGATACTATTAGGGTTTCATTAACTGGTGATCCAGTAGAGGAAGTAAAAGTAGGAAGACAAATATTAAATTCTTTAGGTCTGTTAGATAATGAAATTACTATTATATCCTGTCCTACTTGTGGAAGATGTAATATTAACTTGATAAATTTAGCTAAGGAAGTGGAAAGTAAGATTTCAAATATAAAAAAACCTATTAAGGTAGCTATTATGGGTTGTGCTGTCAACGGTCCAGGAGAAGCTAGAGATGCTGATATTGGAATAGCTGGTGGTGTTGGATCAGCATTATTATTTAAAAAAGGAAAAGTTGTAAAAAAGGTTTCTGAAGAGGAAATAGTTAATATGTTAGTAGATGAAATTAATAATATGTAATAATTATTTATAAGTAAATTAGGGGGAGGTATATGGAGTCTCTAAAGAAAATAAAATTAGAAGATTTTACAAATAATTTAGGCTTAAAGTTAGAGGATTCCTTAAAGGAGACTTTTATAAAAAACCTTAAACTTTATAAAAAGAGTAAAAAATTAGTATTAGAAATAGAATCAAATGAAGTTGTAAAAAAAGAAGAATTAAATGGACTTATTAAAAATATAAAAATGACTCTTAAAGCAATAAAAACTATAAAAATAAATGTTAACTATACACATAATTATAAATCATTGGAGGAATTGATAGATTCTAATTGGTGTAATTTTATTTATATTTTTAAAAGAGAGGTACCAGCTTGTAAAGCTATTGAAGATCAAATTTGTTGGGAGATAAAGAATGATAATTTAATAATTAAGGTAACAGATAGTATTATTTTAGAGAAACTAGTAGAACGAAATGTGAAAAAAATTATTGAAGAATATTTATATAAAAATTTTAATGTTCTAATAGATTGTAATTTTATTTCAGATAAAAATAATATATTTGATTTATCTATATATGAAGAAACCAAAGAAAAAGAAAATATTTTATATATAAATAAACTTAAAGAAGAAAACAATGATTTTGCAAAAAAATCTTTAAATAAAAATGGTGATAATGGAAAGAAATCAGATAATAATGATACTCTATTAGGTAAAAACATTTCCGGAAGCCCTATTAGCATAAATAATATAAATAATGATATTGATATTGCCATAATTGAAGGTGAAGTATTTGATATTGATTCTAAAGAATTAAATAGTGGAAAAATATTAACTACAATTCAAATTACTGATTATGACAATTCAATGACTGTAAAAGTATTTGAAGATAAAGATAGATTATATGTTAAAGAAAACTTAAAGGTAAATAATTATATTAAAATCCAAGGTAGAGTGGTCTATGATAAATACTTAAGAGAAAATATCATAATAGCAAATAATATTAATTTTTCCCAAAAAAAAGAAAGAAAAGATTTAGCTGATGAAAAAAGAGTAGAACTACATTTACATACTAAAATGTCTTCCATGGATGGTTTAAGTAGTGCAACAGAATTAATAAGTACAGTTGCTAAATGGGGTCATAAAGCAATTGCCATAACTGATCATGGTGTTGTACAAGCATTTCCTGAGGCCATGGAAATATCACAAAAGCTTGGTATTAAAGTTATATATGGGATGGAAGGGTATTTTGTAAATGATGAGGAAAATTTAATAGAAATAGATGATAATTTATATTCATTAGATGATGAATTTATCGTATTTGATATAGAAACTACAGGTTTATCAAATATAAATGATAAAATAACTGAAATCGGTGCTATAAAAATTAAAAATGGTAAAATTGTTGATAGCTTTTCCACTTTGGTAAATCCTGAAATTCCTATACCCGAAAAAATAACCGAATTAACTGGTATAGATGATTCAATGGTTATAAATGCACCTAGAATTCAAGAGGTTCTACCTCAATTTTTAAAATTTGTTGGTAAAAGTCCCTTGGTAGCACATAATGCAAAATTTGATGTTGGATTCATTAGAGAAAATGCAAAGGCATTGGGAGTTGATAAAATAAATAATGTCATAGTAGATACTCTAGCATTATCAAGGGTATTATTAACGGATTTAAAAAGATATAGATTAAATAATATTGCAAAAGAATTAAATGTAGTATTAGAAAATCATCATAGAGCTGTAGATGATGCTAAAGCCACTGCTGATATTTTCATAAAATTAATTAATATGATGAAAGAAAAAAATATTTTTTATCTGCAAGATATAAATAAAGTATTAGGAAAGAAAATTGATGTAAAAAAATTAAATACAAATCATATTGTATTATTGGCAAAGAATCAAAAAGGTTTATACAATCTTTATAAAATTGTCAGTGAATCACATTTAAATTATTTTCATAGAAATCCTAGAATTCCTAAAAGTTTACTGGATAAATATAGAGAAGGTATTTTAGTAGGTTCTGCTTGCGAGTCAGGAGAATTATTTCAGGCAATATTAAATAATCAAAGTCCTGAAACAATAGAAGAAATCGTTAAATATTATGACTATCTTGAAGTACAGCCCTTAGGTAATAATGAATTTTTAATAGATAAAGGTATGGTAAGAGATTTTGAAGAAATAAAAGAAATTAATAAAAAAATTGTTGAATTGGGAAACAAATATAATATACCTGTTGTTGCCACAGGCGATGTTCATTTTCTAAATAAACGTGATGAATATTTTCGTAGAATATTAATGGCAGGTCAAGGATTTAGTGATGCTGATAATCAGGCACCTTTATATTTTAAGACAACAGATGAGATGCTTGAAGAATTTAGCTATTTAGGTGAAAAGAAAGCAAGAGAAGTTGTTATAGATAATACCATAAAAATAAGTGATAGTATAGATAATTTATTACCTATTCCAAATGGAACATTTCCACCAGAAATAGAAGGTTCAGATGAAGAATTAAGAAGATTATGTTATGAAAATGCTTGGAGAATATATGGAAAACCACTTCCAGATATAGTTCAAAAAAGATTAGATAGAGAAGTAAATTCCATCATAGATAATGGTTATGCAGTTATGTATATTATTGCTCAAAAACTTGTATCTAAATCATTAAGTGATGGCTATCTAGTAGGGTCTAGGGGTTCAGTTGGATCTTCATTTGCTGCTACAATGAGCAATATTACTGAAGTTAATCCTTTACCACCTCATTATGTTTGTCCCAAATGTAAATACTCTAAATTTATTACAGATGGTTCTTATGGCTCAGGTGTGGATATGCCCGATAAAAATTGTCCAAAATGTGATACTGAATTAATAAAAGATGGACATGATATACCATTTGAAGTTTTTCTGGGTTTTGAAGCAGATAAAGAACCAGATATAGATTTAAATTTTGCGGGAGAATATCAAAGTGAAGCTCATAAATACACAGAAGAACTCTTTGGTGAAGGTAAAGTCTATAGAGCAGGGACAATAGGTACTATTGCAGATAAAACCGCCTATGGATTTGTAAAAAAATATTTAGAAGAAAAAGATATAAATTGTACATCTGCTGAAATAAACCGTTTGACCATAGGTTGCAGTGGGGTCAAAAGAACAACTGGACAGCATCCTGGTGGTGTAATGATAGTACCAGCTGATAGAGATATACATGAATTTACACCTATACAATATCCAGCTAATGATATTAATGCTGGGGTTATAACTACACATTTTGACTATCATTCCATCAGTGGTAGATTACTAAAATTAGATATTTTAGGTCATGATGTACCTACTATAATTAAGATGCTTGAAGACATAACAAATGTAAATGCTCAATCTATTTCTTTAAGTGATAAAAAGACTATGAGTTTATTTACAGGTATAGAAGCACTTAATATAAAAAATGATGCGTTTGATATTGAAGTAGGGACTTTAGGTATTCCTGAATTTGGGACTAAATTTGTCAGACAAATGCTCATTGATACAAAACCCAGTACCTTTGCTGAATTAGTGAGAATAAGTGGTCTTTCACATGGTACTGATGTATGGTTAAACAATGCTCAGGATTTAGTAAGAAGTGGTACAGCTGAGCTTAAAGATGTGATATCCACTAGAGATGACATTATGAATTATTTAATTTTAAAAGGTATTCCATCCATAACCGCATTTAAAATAATGGAAAATGTAAGAAAAGGTAAGGGTTTATCACCTGAAGATGAAGAAATTATGAGAAGTAAAAATATACCTGAATGGTATATTGATTCATGCAATAAGATAAAATACATGTTTCCTAAGGCCCATGCTGTGGCCTATGTCATGATGTCTTTTAGAATAGCATATTTTAAAGTATATTTTCCAGAAGCTTTTTATGCCACTTATTTTAGTATGAAGGCTGAAGATTTTGATACTGATTTAATTATTAAAGGCATTGATGTGATTAAAAATAAGATTTTAGAAATAGAAAACCTAGGAAATAATGCAACTGCAAAAGAAAGAAATTTATTAACAGTTTTAGAAGTAGCATTAGAAATGTATTGTAGAGGTATTGAATTACTTCCTGTAGATTTGTATAAATCTGATGCGGACAAGTTTATTATTAAAGAGGATAAATTATTGCCTCCTCTAAAATCTTTACAAGGTGTTGGTCAAAATGCTGCTAGAAGTATTCAAACTGCTAGAGAAGAAGGCAAATTCATATCCATAGAAGATTTGAGAGAAAGAACAAAAGTTACAAAAACGGTAATTGAAACATTAAAGGTTCATGGATGTCTTGAAGGTATGTCAGAAAGCAACCAATTATCACTCTTTTGACTTGCTTGTAAATATAGATTATGATATACTTAATACAACAATATATGTAGAACTTACTAAGAGTGGGGAAAGTGTGTCCCACTCTTTCCTATTATCCTAAAGATAAATTATCATTATACATATAAATAATAGTATAAGGTTATGCTTATATAAAAATATTTTATTTCGCACAATTAGGAGGTTATATAGTGGGTAGAAGAAGAGTAGAAAAAATTACAGAAGAATTAGTTCAGCCTATTTTGGAAAGAGAGAATTTTGAACTAGTAGATATAGAATTTAAAAAGGAGGGACCACATAGGTTTTTAAGGATTTATATAGATAAAGATGGAGGAATAACTTTAGATGATTGTCAAAAAGTGAGTGAAGAACTAAGTGAAAAATTAGATGAGGTTGATCCTATTGAAGATAATTATTTCTTAGAAGTTTCTTCTCCAGGTTTAGACAGACCATTAAAAAAAGACAGCGACTTTGAAAGATTCAAAGGTGAAAATATTGAAATTAGATTATATCAGACTATTAATAATCAAAAAGTATTTGAAGGTGAATTAATTGGCTTAGAGGATAACAATATTAAAATAAATATTGAAAATATTGGTTTAATGGAGATTCCTCGTGAAAAAGTTGCTGTCACAAAATTAGCGATAAAATTTTAGGGAGGAAATACAGAGATGAATACAGAATTTATTGAGGCCCTAGAACAAATTCAAAAGGATAAGGGTATCTCAAAGGATATACTAATTGATGCTATTGAAGCTGCCTTAATTTCAAGTTACAAGAGAAATTTTGGCTCTGCTCAAAATGTAAGAATTGAAATAAATAGGGAGACGGGAGAAGTAAAAGTATATTCACAAAGGAAAGTTGTTGAAAATGTAGAAGATGAATTTTTAGAAATTAGTATTGAGGATGCAAAAGAAATAGATAGAAATTATGAATTAAATGATATTGTAGAAAGAGAAGAAACACCGAGGGATTTTGGAAGAATTGCTGCGCAAACAGCTAAACAAGTTGTTGTGCAACGTATACGAGAAGCAGAGCGAAGTGTTATTTATGACGAGTTTATAAATCGTGAATCTGATATCATTACTGGTACTGTGGCAAGAATAGCAAGAGGAAATGTTTATATAAATCTTGGTAAAACTGAAGCTATTTTAACACCAAGTGAACAAATGCCCAATGAAGAATATAACCATGGAGATAGAATCAAGACATATATTTTAGAAGTAAAAAAATTACCTAAAGGTCCACAAATATTAGTATCTAGAACTCATCCAAATCTAATAAAAAGATTATTTGAATTAGAAGTTCCAGAAATACATGATGGAGTAGTTGAAATAAAAAGTATTTCTCGTGAGGCAGGTTCAAGAACCAAAATAGCCGTTGAATCTAGTGACCCAAATGTTGATCCAGTTGGAGCGTGTGTAGGGCCTAAAGGAATCAGAGTTCAAGCTATAGTAGATGAGTTAAAAGGTGAAAAAATTGATATTATAAAATATAGTGATGATTATGACGAATTTATATCTAGTTCATTAAGTCCAGCAAAAGTTATATCAAGTGAAATTGATATTGAAAATAAAACTGCTAAAGTTGTAGTTCCTGATTATCAATTATCATTAGCAATAGGTAAAGAAGGGCAAAATGCAAGATTAGCAGCAAAATTAACAGGATGGAAAATAGATATTAAGAGTGAAAGTCAAGTTAATACCATAAATTAGGGGTGATAAACTAATGAAGGTTAGAAAAGTTCCATTACGCAAATGTATTGGTTGTAATGAAAACAAACCTAAAAAGGAATTGATTAGAATAGTTCGGAATAAATCAGGGGAAATAAAAGTAGATATTACAGGCAAAGCCCATGGAAGGGGTGCTTATATTTGTAAAATTAAAGATTGTTTTACAAAAATTAAGGAAAATAAAACTTTAAATCATACTTTTAAATCAGATGTTCCAGAAGAAGTTTATGATGACCTAATTAAGGAGATAGATGACTATGAATAATAAGACTGCAAATTTTTTAGGATTAGCTATGAGAGCTGGAAAAATAATTTCAGGAGAGGGTACTTGTAAAAATAGTTTAAAAAAAAATTATATTTAATTATTCTTGCAGAAGATGCTTCTGAAAATACAAAAAAACTTTTTATCAATAAATCAAAATCTTATAATATACCAATAAGAATATATGGAAATAAAGAATTACTTGGGTATAGTATTGGTAAATCCTCCAGATCTGTAATAGCGGTTCAAGATGAAAAATTTGCTGATATACTTATGAGTTATATTGATGAAGAGCGTTAGATTATACAGGAGGTGATAGTTTTGTCAAAAATGAGAATTTATGAAATGGCTAAAAAATTAAATGTGAGTAGTAAAGAATTAATGACAAAATTAAAAGAACTATCTATTGATGTTAAAAGCCATATGAGTACGATAGAAAATGAAGAGGCAAAATTAATATTAGAATTATTTAGTGATGATGATGATAAATCAATGGAAGATAATGATACAAATATTAAAGATGACAAAAAAGGAATTAATTCTAATAAAAAAGAAAATAATAACATTGTAGAAAAAGGTGAACAAGTGATATTAATAGGTGATAGAATTACAGTAAAAGAATTTGCTGAAAAAATAAATAAAAGTAGTAGTGAAATTATAACTAATTTAATTAAAATAGGAGTTATGGCAGCAATTAACCAAGAAATAGATTTTGAAACTGCTGAAGTTATTGCTAGAGAGTTTGGAATAGATATTGAAAGAGATGCAGAAACAACAGAAGAGGTTAGTGATTTAATTATAGAAGAAGATGATGAAAAAGATTTAAAACCTAGACCACCAGTGGTAACAGTTATGGGGCATGTAGATCATGGTAAAACTTCTTTACTTGATGCCATAAGAGAAACCACTGTTACGCAAAGAGAAGCTGGAGGAATAACACAACATATAGGTGCTTATGAAGTGATGGTAAATGGTGAAAAAGTCGTATTTTTAGATACACCTGGTCATGAAGCATTTACAACTATGAGAGCAAGAGGTGCAAAAGTTACAGATATTGCTGTTTTAGTTGTAGCTGCTGATGATGGTGTAATGCCACAAACCATAGAAGCTATAAATCATGCTAAAGCTGCAGGTGTTCCTATTATTGTAGCAATAAATAAAATTGACAAACCAAGTGCAAATTCTGATAGAGTTAAACAAGAATTGTCAGAACATGGTGTTCTAATTGAAGAATGGGGTGGAGATGTTGTTAGTGTTGAAGTCTCTGCATTAAAAGGCACAAATATAGACGCCCTACTAGAAATGATATTATTAGTAGCAGAAATGGAAGAATTAACTGCTAATCCAAATAGAAAGGCAATTGGAACAGTAATAGAGGCAGAATTAGATAAAGGTAGAGGACCTGTTGCAACTGTATTAGTACAAAATGGGACACTAAAAGTTGGTGATTCTGTTGTTATAGGCACAACTTATGGCAGAATTAGAGCTATGGTTAATGATAAGGGAAAAAGAGTTAAATTTGCTGGCCCATCCACAGCAGTGGAAATTACAGGTTTTACTGAAGTACCAGAAGCAGGAGATCAAATGGTTGTTGTAGAAGACGATAAAACTGCAAAAGATATAGCAAATTCAAGAAAAGATAAGATTAAGGAAGAAGAATTAAGAAAAAGTCAAAAAATATCTTTAGATGCTCTATATAGACAAATGACAGAAGGCACTATTAAAGAATTAAATATAATTGTTAAAGCTGATGTACAGGGCTCAGTTGAAGCAGTAAAACAATCTATAGAGAAATTATCTACTGATAAAGTTATAATAAAAGTTATACATGGAGCGGTAGGGGGTATTACAGAATCAGATGTAATGCTTGCATCTGCATCTAATGCTATAATTATAGGATTTAATGTTAGACCAGTATCTAGTGCAACAAATCTAGCTAAAAAAGAAAATGTAGATATAAGGACATATAGAATTATTTATAGCGCTCTTGAAGACATAGAAGCTGCTATTAAAGGTATGTTAGATCCAGAATTTAAAGAAGTAGAATTAGGTAAAGCTGAAGTTAGGGAAACATTTAAAGTACCTGGTGCTGGAGTAGTAGGTGGCTGTTATGTAACTGAAGGTAAAATTTTAAGAAGAGCTAAGATAAGATTAGTAAGGGATGGCATTATCATTCATGAGGGTGAATTGGGATCTTTAAGAAGATTTAAAGATGATATAAGAGAAGTAGCCGCAGGATATGAATGTGGTATAGGTATAGATGGATTTAATGATATAAAAGTAGGAGACATAATAGAAGCATATGAGATGAAAGAAGTAAAACAAATTTAAGAAAGGATGAGGAATAATTGGCCTATCCTAGAGTAAATAGATTAAATGAAGAAATGAAAAAAGGTATAAGTGACATCATTAGAAATGATTTAAGGGATCCTAGAATTTCTATGATGACCAGTATTTTATCAGTAGACGTAACAAGAGATTTAAGGTATGCAACAGTATATATAAGTGTTTTAGGGAATGAAAATGAAAAAAAAGAAACTATAATGGCTTTAGAAAAGTCTTCTGGATATGTAAGAAGAGAAATAGGTAAAAAAATAAAAACAAGATATACACCGGAAATAATCTTTAAACTAGATGAATCTATTGAAAAAGGAATAGAGATGTATCATAAAATTTCTGAAATTAACAAAGAAGAAAATAAAGGTGAAGATGTCAGTGAATGAGAATCCAATATCACTTATAAAAGAAGAAAGTAAAATAGCTATTATCTCACATATGAGTCCTGACGGTGATAGTATAGGTTCAATTCTAGGTTTAGGGTTATTTCTAATGAATATATCTAAAGATGTAAATATATATATAGATGAAAAATTACCATCAAGATATGATTTTTTACCAGGCTCACAATTTTTAAAAGTTTATAAAGATGATAATAAGAAATTTGATTTCTGTTTTGTTTTAGATTGTGGTGATGCTGATAGATTAGGTCATAATCAGTCTATACTATCAAAAAGTTCTACTATAATAAATATAGATCATCATATAAGCAATACAAATTTTGGAGATGTTAATATAATTAATACAAATATGTCTTCAACATGTGAATTAATATTTAGTTTATTAAAAAATTATATTAATAAGCTTAACAAAGATATAGCTACCTGTTTGTACATGGGTATATTAACCGATACAGGAAATTTTATATATGATAATACTACAGCTAATACACATAAAGCTGTTTCAGAATTAATGGAATATAATATAGATATTAATATAATAGTACAAAATTTGTATCAAAATAAATCATTGAACAGTATAAGATTTTTAGGACATGTATTAAATAATTTCAAAATCTTATTTAACGGTAAAGCAGCATTGGTTGTGGTAACACAAGAATTACTAAAAGAGTATGATATAGAACTAGATGAAATTGATGGAGTTATTAACTATGTTAGAGATATAGAAGGGGTAGAAATAGCTATTTTGTTAAAAGAAATAACAGATGATGAAGTAAAAATAAGTTTCAGGTCAAAATATGATATAGATGTTAATGATTTAGCAAAAAGATTCAATGGTGGCGGCCACAAAAAGGCTGCTGGTGCAAGAGTTAAAGGTAATATTGGTACAGTGGAAAATAATATTATTAATCAATTAAAGTTAGATTTAGGTTGGTGATGTTTTGAAAGGGATTTTAAATATTTTAAAACCACCTGGAATGACTTCACATGATGTAGTATCTTTAGTAAGAAGAAAAATTGGAATAAAAAAGGTAGGACACACAGGAACATTAGATCCTAATGCAGCCGGTGTTCTACCAATATGTATTGGACAAGCTACAAAAATATCCCAATTTTTATTAGATGCTGATAAAACATATAGAGCTGAATTAACATTAGGAATAACAACGGATACTCAAGATATTTATGGTAAAGTATTAAATAAGAAGGATGTTAATCTATCAAATAATGAAATTATAGAAAGTATTATGAAATTTGTAGGCGAATATTCCCAAATACCACCAATGTATTCAGCAGTAAAAGTGAAAGGTAAGAAATTATATGAGTTAGCTAGAGAAGGTATACAAATAGATAGACAAGCAAGGAAAGTTAAAATACATTCCATTGATATTATTTCTATATGTGGAAATAAAATATTATTTGATGTAAACTGCTCTAAAGGAACATATATTAGAACGTTATGTCATGATATAGGTGAAGATTTAAATTGTGGTGGTATTATGTCATTTCTATTAAGAACTAAAACTAGTGGTTTTGATATTCAATCCGCTATAACAATAGAGGAATTGGATGAAATAGATGATATTCAATCTATTTTAAAGCCCATAGATTTTCCTTTAATGCATATGCCCAAAATAGATATTGAACCTAAATATAAAAAAGCAGCCTTAAATGGCAATAAAATACCTATAGAATATTTACCTTCACATTTATCCATTGGAGAAACTTTAAGAATATATTTAGAAAAAAAATTTATTGGAATTGGACAAATTAATTATGATGATAAAAATAGATTTTATATTAGATTTACCAGGCTGTTGGTTTAAAGGAGCGTAAATATGCAAATAATACAAGAAATTAAAGATATTAATTCAAATATAAAAAGGGGTATTGCATTAGGTAATTTTGATGGAATACATATAGGACACCAAAAATTAATAAACTCTTTATTAAACTTATGTTCAATAAATAAGATTGAACCCTGTATATATACTTTTGCTAACCACACATTACCAATAATATCAAAAACAAAATCAATAAAGTATATTACAAGTATTGATATGAAACAAAAAATTTTTCGAGAAATGGGCATTAGTGAATTGATATTAAATAAATTCGATAGTAGCTTAATGTCACTTAGTCCTGAGGAATTTATTAAAAATATTTTAGTTGAAAAATTAAATTGTAAGGTTGCTGTTGTAGGTTTTGATTATCATTTTGGATATAAAGCTGAAGGAAATGTGGGCTTATTAAAAAAACTAGGTCAAAAATATGATTTTGAAGTTGTTGTCATAGATCCTGTAATGATTGATGATGAAATTGTTAGTAGCTCATATATAAGAACTTATTTAAAAGAGGGAAATATTAAAAAAGTTAATAAATATTTAGGTAGATATTTTTCATTATATAGTACTGTAATACATGGAGATGCAAGAGGTGGGGATCTATTAGGTTTCCCAACTGCTAATATTTCACTAGATACTTTACAATTATTACCAAAGCCAGGAGTATATGCAACTTTAATTAAAATTAATAATGAGTTTTATATGGGGGCTACTTCTGTAGGAAATAAGCCTACTTTTGAAGGAAAAGAACAATCTGTTGAAACTTTTATATTGGATTTTACTGGAGATTTATATGATAAAGATATTGAAGTTATTTTTGTGGAATTTATAAGGGATGAATATAAATTCAAAAGCCCTGAAGCTCTTACTGAACAAATAAAAAAAGATGTAGAAACAATAAAAAACACTTTACAAGATAAATATAATATGCTAAGATAAACGAGATGAGGAACCTATTCTCGGTAAATTGATTCACCAACATTTACTTAGAATAAGGGGATTGTAAATAAGGAGGTGGCAAGTATGGATAACGAAAAGAAACAAACAATTATAGAGAGTTTTAAACTACATGAAAATGATACAGGTTCACCAGAAGTACAAGTAGCATTATTAACTGAGAGAATCAATCATTTAAATGAGCATTTAAAAACTCATAAAAAAGATCATCACTCAAGAAGAGGACTACTTAAAATGGTAGGTAAAAGAAGAAATCTATTAAACTATGTTAAAAATAAAGACATAGAAAGATACAGAGAACTTATTGAAAAATTAGGATTAAGAAAATAGTATAGAGCGGGGAATCCCGCTCTATTGTTTAATTCAATTAAACTTAGTATAAATTTTAAAATATATAATATATATTATCTTATATTCAACACTATGTAATTAACTAAAATATGGGAGGAGGAAGTGTTATATAATGATAAAAAAATTTAAAACAGAGATTGCTGGAAGGGGATTAGAAGTAGAAATAGGGAGAATGGCACAATTGTCCAATGGTTCATGTTTAGTTAGATATGGTGGAACTGTTGTATTAGTTAATGCATGTGCGTCAGATACTCCTAAAGAAGGAATTGATTTTTTTCCATTAAGCGTAGATTATGAAGAAAGATTATATGCTGCTGGAAAAATTCCAGGAGGTTTCATAAAAAGAGAAGGAAGGCCTTCAGAGAATGCCATATTGATATCTAGACTTATAGATAGACCAATTAGACCATTATTTCCTGAAAGATATCGAAATGAGGTTCAAGTTATTGCAACTGTTTTATCAGCAGATCAAGATTTTTCATCAGATATAGTGGCTATGATTGGTTCATCTATAGCATTATCAATATCAGATATACCTTTTAATGGACCTACTGGATCTATAAGAGTTGGAATGATAGGTGAAGAATACATTTTAAATCCAACTGCTGAGGAGAGAGAAAAGAGTTCCTTAGACATTATACTTTCAGGAACCAAAGAAGCAGTGATGATGATTGAGGCAGGAGCTCATGAATTAACTGAAAAACAGATATTAGATGCCATTGACATTGGACACGAAGAAATTAAAAAAATAGTTGCTTTTATAGAAGATATAGTGGCAGAAGTAGGTAAACCTAAGAAAGAAGTAATAATTTATGAAATTGATCCGACACTTGAACAAGAAGTACGAGATTATGCAACTTCAAAATTAATTGATGCTATACAAACTCCAGATAAAACTGAAAGAAATGAAAAGATAGAAGAAATTAAGAATGAAACACTAGAACATTTTTCTGAAAAATATGAAGAAAATTTAAATGATATAGTATCAGTACTAGATAGTATATTAAAAGAGAAATTCAGAAGTATGATAATTAATGAAAAGAAAAGACCTGATAATAGAGGATTAACAGAAATTAGACCAATAAGCTGTGATGTATCTTTATTACCTAAAACTCATGGATCAGGACTATTTACTAGGGGGCAAACTCAAGTGTTAACTGTAGCTACTCTAGGAGCATTAGGTGAGGTGCAAATTTTAGACGGATTAGATGAAGAAGAGTCTAAAAGATACATGCATCATTATAATTTTCCACCATACAGTGTAGGCGAAGTAAGGTTTTTAAGAGGACCAGGTAGAAGAGAAATAGGTCATGGTGCTTTAGCAGAAAGAGCATTAGAACCTATGATTCCATCTCAAGAGGAGTTCCCATATACTATTAGGCTAGTTTCTGAAGTTTTGAGTTCCAATGGATCTTCTTCTATGGCAAGTGTATGTGGAAGCACTTTATCTCTATTAGACGCTGGTGTTCCTATAAAAAGTATGGTAGCAGGTATAGCTATGGGCTTAGTAAAAGAAGGCGATGAAATTGCAATTTTATCAGATATCTTAGGTATGGAAGACTTTTTAGGAGATATGGACTTTAAAGTAGCTGGTACTGAAAAAGGTATAACAGCTATTCAAATGGATATTAAAATAGATGGTATAGACAAAGAAATCATGGAAAAAGCGTTAGAACAAGCTAGAATTGGCAGATTATATATTATGGAAAAAATGAAAGAAGTAATAGATAAACCAAGAGAAGAACTTTCACCATATGCACCTAGAATATTCACACTTAAAATAGATCCTGATAAAATTAGGGATGTAATTGGAACAGGTGGCAAAACTATAAATAAAATAATCGAGGAAACTGGTGCAAAGATTGATATAGAAAATGATGGCACAATTTATATAGCAGCAGAAAATCAAGAGTTTGGCGAGAAAACATTAAAAATTATTGAAGAAATTGTAAAAGATCCTGAAGTTGGTGAAATATATACAGGAAAAGTTGTGAAAATAACGAATTTTGGAGCATTTGTAGAAATTTTACCTGGTAAAGAAGGATTAGTGCATATATCAAATATAGCCCATGAAAGAGTAAATAAAGTTGAAGATGTTTTACAAGTAGATCAAGAAATAGATGTAAAAGTAATTGAAATAGATTCTCAAGGTAAAATTAATTTATCTCATAAAGCTTTATTACCTAAACCAACTAATAAATACAAAAAATAAAAACTAGAAATGAGAACATAAACCATGTGGGTTTATGTTTTTTGTTTTTTAAGCAATAATCATATTAATGGTATAAGTCCAATATCCTCGAATATTATATAGTGACTATTATTTTAAGAGGGGGATAAATATGTTTATTATTTTAAATAAAAAAATATTGCAAATGATTATTGTCATATTTTTAATCACTATTATAATATTGACAGGGATATTAATACATAATAGTAAAAAAGAGGTCTATACATCTTTACAAGAGAACAAAAATTATAATATCATTCAACAAGGTTCTGATACTAGTAATTATATTGCATTTGCATGTAACGTTGATTGGGGTAATGAGGTTATACCTGATATGTTAGAAGTTTTCAAAAGTAATGATATAAAAATAACTTTTTTTGTAACAGGAAGATGGGCAGAAGAGTTTCCAGATATATTTAAAATGATAATAGATGAAGGTCATGAAATTGGAAATCATGGATACAAACATTTAAATTATAGTCAACTATCTTATGAAGAAAATAAAAAACAAATTCATATGGCAGGAGATATAATAAAAAAATATACAAATACACAACCTACATTATTTGCACCACCATCAGGAGATTACAATGAAAACACTTTAAGAGCAGCTGAAGAACTAGGATATAAAACTATATTATGGACTATAGATACAATTGATTGGCGTGATGATAGCACAAAAGATGTAATTATAGATAGAGTAATGAATAAAACAAAACATAATGGTGCCATTGTATTGATGCATCCTACAGTTGAAACATTAAAGGCAATACCATCTATTATTAATCAATTACATGAAAAAAACATAAAAGTTGGTGGCATAAGTGATGTGTTGCTAGATTAGTTGCATATATTAATAAACTCAATTATAATATATATGGAAAATTAGCTACTATAGGAGGAAAACATGTATAAAAGATACACATTGGATAATGGCTTAAGAATTGTTACCGAATATATACCATTTGTAAAATCCATGTCCATAGGGATTTGGATTGAGGCAGGATCTAAGAATGAAACATTTGAAAATAATGGTATTTCACATTTTATTGAACATATGATGTTTAAAGGCACTCATAATAAATCTGCAAAAGAAATAGCTGAAACAATTGATTTTATTGGGGGCCAAATTAATGCCTTTACTAGTAAAGAATGCACTTGTTTTTATACGAAAGTATTAGATAATCACTATGAATTAGCCATAGATTTATTATCAGATATGATTTTTAATTCAAAATTTCATCCTGAGGATATTGAGAAAGAAAAAGGAGTTATTTGTGAAGAAATTAATATGTATGAAGATTCGCCAGAAGATTTAGCCTATGATTTATTATATCAATCTATTTTCAAAACAAACTCTTTAGGTTTACCTATATTAGGGAGTATAGAAACAGTAAATAAAATTAATCGGGAAAAAATTTTCGAATATATGAAAGAATATTATGTTCCAAATAATACAGTTATATCTGTAGTTGGAAATTTTAATGATGAAGATTTATTAGAAGTTATAAAATCTAGATTTAGTAATTGGGAAAAATCTGATCTTCCTATTAATGAAAACAGAAAACCTGAATATAATTTTCAACATATAACAAAGGTTAAAGATATAGAACAAATTCATTTACTTTTAGGTCTAAAAGGAATCTCTTTAGACCAGGATCATAGGTATCCTTTAATAGTTTTAAATAACATATTAGGCGGCAGTATGAGTTCTAGATTATTTCAAAATATTAGAGAAGATAAAGGATTAGTATATTCTATATATTCTCATGCTTCTATCTACAAAGAGGCAGGCATATTAAGTATTTATGCAGGTATGAATCCTGAAGATTTAGATAGGGTGGGATCATTAATATATGAAGAACTTAAAGATCTAAAAACAAAAGATTTAACAGAGTCAGAATTAAATAAGTCAAAAGAACAAATTAAAGGGAATTATATTTTAAGTTTAGAAAGCACAAGTAGCAGAATGAATGCTATAGGAAAAATGGAATTATTATTAAATACTGTATATAGTCCAGAAGAAATAATAAAGAAAATTGACCAAGTAAATATAAATGATATAAAAGAAGTTATTGAAGAAATTATTAATTTAGATAATATTGCATCAATCACTGTAGGTAAAACAAAAGATGTATTTAAATCTTCTTAAAAGAATAGGGCCTTTGGCCTTATTTTTTATGTCATTTATCATAAATAATCCCATCATAAATAACTTTATCATAAATGATAATGAACTATTATAAAAATAAATATCATATATTAAATAAAGGGGATGATATTTATGAAATTTAGTCAAATAGGTGAAAAAGAAATTGTTAATTTAAATAATGGAAGTAGATTGGGGATTATTTCTGAATCGGATTTACTAATTAATATTCGAACAGGTAAAATTTTATCTATGCTAGTACCTGATAGAAAAGGATTTTTAAATTTTTTCTCTAATGATGGCTATTTTGAAATACCATGGGAATGTATTAGAAAAATAGGCCATGATATGATTATTATAGAGTTAGATGAGTATGATAAAAAACATGTATTATAATTAATAATTAAAATTTATAAGAATACTTATAAGTTAACAGGCTAAAATAATATAAATACAAATCTAACTTGGGGTGAATATAAATGGATAAAAATACACAAAATCAAGAAGAGTCAAATATTATACTTGAAAATATAAATTCTTTGGGAACAACCAAAATACCTGAGAGTAATGAAAAAATTCATACTCTAACTATTATTGGTCATATTGAAGGCCATATAATTGCACCACCACAAAATAAAACAACCAAATATGAACATATAATCCCTCAGCTCATTGCAGTAGAAGAAAACCCAGATATTCAAGGTATGATAGTAGTCCTTAATACAGTAGGAGGTGATGTAGAAGCTGGTTTAGCAATATCAGAATTAATCCATAGTTTATCTAAGCCTAAAGTCACATTAGTTTTAGGTGGTAGCCATAGTATAGGAGTTCCATTGGCAACTTCAGGCGATTATTCTTTTATTGCTCCCAGTGCTACTATGACTATTCACCCTATAAGAATGACAGGTCTAGTTATTGGTGTACCACAAACATTTAATTATTTTTTGAAAATGCAAGAACGCATTATCGATTTTGTTGTTAGAACTTCTAATATAAATCGTGATATATTGATTAATCTTATGAATACAACAGATGAATTAGCTAATGATGTAGGAAGTATTTTAATAGGCAAAGAGGCAGTAGAATATGGTTTAATAGATGAAGTAGGAGGGTTATACCAAGCAATGAATAAATTAGATAATCTTATAAAAAATAATAAAAAAGATATTTAATAATTTATATTTTCCTTTATTATGTTATAATATATTATATCTCAAAATAAGCGCAGAACACTGCGCTTTAATTGTTATAATATAATATTATGGAGTGATATAATTGTCTAAAAGAAAGAAAAAACGAAATAAATTACTCTTTAATTTAAAAAAAGAATTTAACAATGAAATATGTGGAATATTTAGTATTGCCTTTGGCTTAATAATTTTAACTGGCTTACAAACTAACAGTGCAGGTAAAATAGGTAAAGGTTTTAAATTTATATTAATGGGCTTATTCTCTAATTCTGCTTTTTTACTTCCATATATAATTATATTTTTAGGGATTATGGTATTTATCGGGAAAAATTTTGAAAGTCAAAAGAAAAAAATATTGTATTTTTCATGTGTTTTTATATATTTATTAACATTTAAATCATTATTAGATTTTCAAACTAATGCAATATTTATCAATAAATTACTAAAAGATGGGTTAACAGTTTCATTTAAAACTATATTTTTAAGATCTACAGAAGGTGTAGGTGGTGGATTAATAGGCACAAGCATTGCATATATTTTACTGAAACTTTTTGGGCCTATTGCAAGCTATATAATAATTGTAACATTATTTCTAATTACCACTATTCTCATTACTAAAATATCTTTACTGGATATTTTAATCAAAATAAAAAGTTTATTATCAAAATTCATTATATCTTTTAAAGATTTCTTTATTACAACAAATAATCGTCTTTTAAAAGATAATGAAGATCTTGTAAAAAATCTAGATGATGATAGTATAGATGATATATTTGATAAAAATCATAGTATCGTTGATGAAAAAATTAAAATATTAGATTATACTGGAATAAATACTTCTGAAAAAAATAATAATATAAAAACAGAAGTTACGGATATATCACCTAAAAATACAAAGGATGAAAAAAATGATTTGGAATCAGAAGAAGATTTAATATATTTTGATATAAACACCAATAATCAAAATGATGATATTGTATATGAATTACCTAGTATTGAATTACTACATAAACCAGAATCTTTACCTAATAAAGAGGATAAAAAATCTATATTATCCAAGGCAAAAATTTTGGAAAACACATTAAAAAATTTTGGAGTTGAAGCTAAAGTATTACAGGTAACAAAAGGACCTAGTGTTACAAGATATGAATTACAGCCTAGCACAGGTGTTAAAGTAAGTAAAATAGTTAATTTAAGTGACGATATTGCACTTAATTTAGCTGCTGTAGCTATAAGAATAGAAGCACCAATTCCAGGTAAAGCAGCAATAGGTATAGAGATTCCTAATGAAAAAGTAACCATTGTTACTTTAAGGGAAATAATTGAAAGTGAAAATTATCAATCATTTTCCTCATCTTTACCCTTTGCTATAGGTAAAGATGTATCTGGTAATACAATTGTAGGTGATATTAGTAAAATGCCACATCTATTAATTGCTGGTGCTACTGGTTCAGGTAAAAGTGTTTGTATTAATACTTTAATACTAAGTATACTATATAAATCAACACCAGAAGAAGTAAGATTAATATTAATAGATCCTAAGGTTGTTGAATTAAGTCAATACAATGGTATACCTCATTTACTAATTCCTGTTGTAAATGATTCCAAAAAAGCAACTAGTGCTTTAAATTGGGCTGTTCAGGAAATGGAAAATAGATATAAAATATTTGGCGAAAACAAAGTAAAAGATATATCAGGATATAACAATAAAGTGCCAGAAAACAAACTACCACATATTGTAATTATCATTGATGAATTGGCAGACTTAATGATGACAAATGCTAACGAAGTTGAAGATGCTATTTGTAGATTAGCTCAAATGGCTCGAGCTGCAGGTATACATTTAATTATTGCCACACAAAGGCCTTCTGTTGATATAATAACAGGTGTAATTAAAGCAAATATACCTTCAAGAATTGCCTTCTCTGTTGCTGCTCAAACTGATTCTAGAACAATTTTAGATATGGGAGGAGCAGAAAAATTATTAGGTAAAGGGGATATGCTATATTATCCCATGGGTGCTAATAAACCTATGAGAGTTCAAGGTGCTTTTGTTTCTGAAAAAGAAGTTGAAGATATTGTTAACTATATTAAAAATCAAGTACAAGATCCGAATTATGTTACAGAAGTAGTTGAGAAAATAGAACATAATACAATTTTAGAAAATGATAATGATACTGATGAATTATTTAATGATGCATTACAGATTGTTGCTGAAAATCAACAAGCTTCTATTTCAATGTTACAAAGAAGATTACGAATAGGATATAACAGGGCAGCTAGAATAATTGATGAGATGGAGGCTAGAGGTATAGTAGGACCTCATGAAGGCAGTAAACCTAGGCAATTACTTATTGATATAGAAGATTTAAATAATGAAAATATTTCTTAATTTAAATAACTGTTATATTAAAATAGTTAATAAAAGTATTGCAATTTACAGATGAATATGTAAAAATGATAGTATGGATGACATATTGGAGTAAAATTTGATGGGAGAGAAATTTGATGAATTTAGCAAATAAGTTAACTATTTTAAGAATATTATTAATACCTGTATTTATGTTTTTTTTATTAACTGACACTACATATGGGATGGAAATTGCAGCATTTTTATTTATTGTTGCTGCAATTACTGATGCTTTCGATGGTTATATAGCTAGGAATTATAATCAAATAACTACTTTAGGTAAATTTATAGATCCTCTTGCTGATAAACTTCTAGTGTCAGCCGCTTTAATCTCTTTAGTTCAACTTGGAAAAGTATCAGCTTTAGTTGTTGTGATTATTATTTCAAGGGAATTTATTATTAGTGTTTTACGATCTGTGGCAGCTGCAGAGGGAATAGTTATTGCTGCAAGTTCATGGGGTAAATTAAAAACCATTACACAAATTATCGCCATAATAGTAATTTTATTAGATAATTTTCCTTTTAAATATATTAATTTCCCTTTTGATACTATAATGATTTGGACATCTGTAATTTTCACTGTCTTGTCTGGTGTAGATTATATTATAATTAACAAAGATGTTATTTTAAAAGAAAAATAAAATTAAATTATTAAAATAAGACCTTTAAATGAAAAACAAATCATTTAAAGGTTTAAAATTTTTTGTTTGACCCTTTCTACAATATAGGGTATAATTATATCTAGAACATTTGTTCGAGAAAAGAAAGGAAGGTGATCCAGATTAAGTTCTGGCTGCTATGGAAAAAAAGAAAGCATTAGAAATGGCTATTAGCCAAATAGAAAAACAATTTGGTAAAGGTTCTATTATGAAATTAGGAGAGGAGAGTCAATTATCTATTGAATCTATATCCACAGGGTCAATAGGTTTGGATATAGCATTAGGAATTGGTGGTGTACCTAAAGGAAGGATTGTAGAAATCTTTGGTCCAGAATCTTCTGGTAAAACTACAATTGCTTTACATATTGTGGCTGAAGCACAAAAAAATGGCGGTACTGCAGCTTTTATAGATGCTGAACATGCATTGGATCCCATCTATGCAAAAAATTTAGGTGTTGATACAGATAACTTAATTGTATCTCAACCTGATACAGGAGAGCAAGCTTTAGAAATTGCAGAAGCTTTAGTAAGAAGTGGAGCAATAGATGTTGTTGTAGTAGACTCTGTTGCAGCCTTAGCACCTAAAGCTGAAATTGAAGGAGAAATGGGTGATTCCCATGTGGGGCTACAGGCAAGACTGATGTCCCAGGCTTTAAGAAAACTATCAGGAGCTATTAATAAATCTAATACTACAGCCATATTCATTAACCAATTAAGAGAAAAAGTAGGTATTATGTTTGGTAATCCTGAAGTTACACCCGGTGGTAGAGCATTAAAGTTCTATGCATCCATTCGTCTAGATATTCGTAAAATAGATGTTATTAAACAAGGAAATGATATAATGGGTAATAGGACAAGAGTGAGAGTTGTTAAAAATAAAGTTGCACCACCATTTAGACAAGCAGAATTTGATATAATGTATGGTATAGGAATATCGAAATCCGGTGATGTATTAGATGTGGCAAGTGATTTAGAAATTATTAAGAAAGCCGGAGCATGGTATAGCTATGGTGAACATAGATTAGGACAAGGTCGTGAAAATGCAAAACAATTTTTAGAAGATAATCCGGATATATATTTAGAAATAGAAAATCTTATCAGAAAACATTATAATCTACCAGAAGTTAGCTTAGCTAACCAAGATAGTATTGAAGATAATGATAAAAAAGATACTGAAAAATAAAAATCTTAATTTAATAAAAAAGATTAGCTTTTATATAGATAATGATGTTACCCCCTGAATCCGTGTCCGGATTTAGGGGGTAATATCATAATGCTAGTCTTTTTTAAATTGTAAATATTAATTATAAATAATACATATTTAATAGAAAAATTATATAACATAGTATATATGATCGATGATAAATATATTTTTGAAGAAAATTTTAAAATATAAAATTAAGTGATAAATCGTAATACAACGAAATTAATTAGAGTATATGCTCATATTTTTAAATACTGATATAGACAAAAAATATAAGGAATTTCCATATTACTATTTGAATAAAACTGTAATATATGCTATATACAGCATATTTATTAACATTATCCTAATATGAATCCAACTTGACACTTAGTATAAAAAGATATAAAATTAAAGAAAATCATTATTTATTAAAAAATGGTTTTTAAACTTTTATTTATAAAGGTTTTATTCTAATTATTGAATGTGTATTTGCTGAAAAACTAAACAATGAAGGAGGTGTCCAAGTATTAACGACATATTATTTATTCTAACAATTTTAATTGCTATAATAATAGGATGCCTTATCGGCTATTTTATTCGAAAAAACATTGCGGAGGGTAAAATTAACACTGCTGAGGAATTATCTAGAAAAATAATTCAAGATGCAAAAAAAGATGCTGAAACAGCAAAAAAAGAGATTTTGTTGGAAGCAAAAGAAGAAGTTCACAAACTTCGTAATGAATTTGATCGAGAAAGTAGAGAAAGGCGAAATGAATTACAGCGTGTAGAAAGAAGATTAATACAAAAAGAAGAAGCTTTAGAAAAAAAAGCGGAAATTTTAGAGCAAAAAGATGAAAAATTAAATAAAGAATTTAAAAAACTTGAAATACAAAATGAAAAAATTAATTTAATTTATGAAGAACAATTAAAAAAACTAGAAGAATTATCTGAACTAACATCAGAAGAAGCGCGTGAACTTCTTTTAAATGATATTAGAGAAGAAATTAAACATGAATCTGTCATGATGATCAAGGATATTGAAACAAAGGCTAAAGAAGAAGCAGAAAAAAATGCAAAAGAAATAATTGCATATGCTATACAAAAATGTGCAGCAGATCATGTTGCTGAAACTACTGTAAGTGTGGTGCAACTACCAAATGATGAAATGAAAGGTAGAATAATAGGTCGCGAAGGTAGAAACATTAGAACTTTAGAAACACTAACCGGAATTGACTTAATTATTGATGATACACCAGAAGCAGTAATATTATCAGGCTTTGATGCCATAAGACGTGAAACTGCTAGAATAGCATTAGAAAAATTAATATTAGATGGCAGAATTCATCCAGCTAGAATTGAAGAAATGGTTGAAAAAGCTAAAAAAGAAATTAATAATATTATAAAAGAAGAAGGAGAACAAGCAACCTTTGAAACTGGAGTACATGGTCTTCACCCAGAATTAATAAAATTATTGGGTAGGCTAAAATACAGAACTAGTTATGGCCAAAATGTATTAAAACATTCCATAGAAGTATCACATTTAGCTGGTATCATGGCTGCTGAATTAGACGCAGATGTAAAATTAGCTAAAAGAGCTGGTTTACTTCATGATATTGGAAAAGCTGTTGACCATGAAATAGAAGGAACTCATGTAGAGATAGGTATGGATTTATTAAGAAAATATAAAGAATCAAAAAGTGTCATACATGCTATGTCTACACATCATGGTGATTATGAACCTGAAATAATTGAAGCAGTTTTAGTAACTGCTGCAGACGCAATTTCTGCTGCAAGACCAGGCGCTAGACGCGAAACATTAGAAGCTTATATAAAACGTTTAGAAAAACTTGAAGAAATTGCTAATAACTATGATGGAGTTGAAAAATCATTCGCTATTCAAGCTGGAAGAGAAATAAGAATTATGGTTAAACCAGAATCTTATAATGATGAAGATATAGTACTATTAGCTAGAGATATTACCAAATGCATAGAAAATGAATTAGAATATCCAGGACAAATTAAAGTGCACATTATTAGAGAAACAAGAGCTATTGAATATGCTAAATAAAAAACTGCTAATGCAGTTTTTTTATTTAGATACTATTTCTTCAATGAAGTATTATCAAATAATTTTAAAAATATGCAGGTATTTTTTTAATTAAATAGAATAATATAATAGAACAAGCTAAAATTTCTTAAAACATATTATTTCAAAAGGGGGCTTTTTATAATGGAAATTTTAAAAGTATCAGCAAAATCAAAACCAAATTCTGTTGCAGGAGCATTAGCAGGAGTTTTACGAGAACGTGGAACTGCTGAAATCCAAGCTATAGGAGCTGGTGCTCTAAACCAAGCAGTGAAAGCAGTAGCAATTGCACGTGGATTTGTAGCTCCTAGTGGAATTGATTTAATTTGTATCCCTGCATTTACTGATATTGAAATAGATGGTGAAGAAAGAACAGCTATTAAATTAATTGTAGAACCTAGATAATATAAACTATAAAAAAGTCTAATATTTATAATTAGACTTTTTTATAGTTTATAAAAACTTAAATTTCTATTATAATATTTTAAATATTAACAAATCTTTTTTTAAAAAAAGGAGTAATAAATTTAAATGAAATATATTGATATGCATACACATACAAATATATCTGATGGCATATATAGTCCAAAGGAGTTAATTAAATACGCAATATCTAAAGGATTAAATGGTGTTGCAATAACCGATCATGATGCAATTGATGGTATAGATGAAGCAATAGAATATGCACATACTCAAAATGATTTTCTTGTTGTACCCGGTATAGAATTAAGCACTGAATTTCAAGAGACGGAGATTCACATACTAGGTTATAATATTAATCATAAAGATGAAGTATTAAAAAACACATTATCCTTTCTTAAAAAACAAAGAATAAATAGGGCTTTTAAAATTGTTGAAAAGTTAAATAAATTGAATATAAATATAACCTATAATGAAATAAAAAACAAATCTCCCAATGGAGTTATAGGAAGGCCCCATGTATCAAGGTTGTTAATTGAAAAAGGGTACGTTCATGACATGAAAGAAGCTTTTGAAAAATATTTAGGTAATCAAGCTCCAGCATATGTTCCAAGATACAAAATCACACCCTCTGAAGCAATTGAATTAATAAAATCATCTGGAGGCTTTAGTGTTATTGCACATCCTAAATCCATCAATTCTGATTATTTATTATTAGATATATTAAAAAATGACGTAGATGGAATAGAAGTCTACCACCCAACACATAATTCAACTGATAGAGAAAAATATTTAAGTATTGCTAATAAATATAATTTAATTGTAACTGCTGGCTCAGATTTCCATGCGCCTCCATCGGATTCATCTAATCATGGGGATTTGGGGGATGAAAAATTATCTATAGAAAACATAAAAAGTATAATTAATAAGGGGGATTAATATGACAAATAAGAACAAGAGAAATAGACAATTTCCCTCTAGAATAAGTACTACACAATTTGTAAAAATATATATATTATATTTATTATCACAAAAAAGTTATTATGGTAATGAGTTAATAGAGGAGATTAAAATTAGAATGGATAATAAATGGGAACCTAGTCCTGGAATGGTATATCCTTTATTAAGAGAATTGGAAAGTAATAATTATATTTATGGATGGTGGGAAGAACCTAATAAAAGATCTATCCGACATTATAAAATTACTGATGAAGGTTTAGAGCATTATAAAAATATTAAAGCAATTTATCGAAGTGCTTTTGAAGATTCCTTAATCATTATTAAAAATACCTTAAGAGATATATATAAATAAATAATTAATGAAATTAAAGGTAATTATGTGGTAATATAGTGTTAATATATATTAAATATCTTAAATAATTGTGAGGGATAAAAAATGAATATTGAATTGTCTAGGAAAAATTTAAAAATTTCACCATCTTTAACATTGAGTATTGATGCTAAGGCAAAACAGATGAAAAAAGAAGGTATAGATATAATTAGCTTTGGCGTAGGAGAACCAGATTTTGATACTCCAAAAAATATAAAAGATGCGGGAATTGAAGCCATAAAAAATAATCATACAAAGTATACACCTATTTCAGGATTAATAGAGTTGAAAGAAGCGATCTGTAATAAACTTTATAAAGAAAATGGCTTGAAATATGATGTGGAAAATATTATTATATCAAATGGAGCAAAACATTCAATATGGAACACTTGTCAAGCCATATGTAACCCAGGTGATGAGGTGATTATTCCTACACCTTATTGGATTAGTTACCCTGAAATGGTAAAAATGGCAGATGCAATTCCTGTTTTTGTGCAATGTAGTGAATCAAATGAATTTAAGCTAAAGATAGAAGATTTATTATCTGCTATTACAGATAAAACTAAAGCTATTATTTTAAATAGCCCTTCTAATCCAACAGGTTCAGTTTATACTAGAGAAGAATTAGAGGAAATAGCAAAAATCGCTGTAGAGAAAAATATTCTTATAATCTCTGATGAAATATATGAAAAATTAATTTATGATAATAATAAACATATTAGTGTTGCAAGTTTAAATCCAGAAATTAAAGAAAGAACTATTCTTATAAATGGTATGTCTAAAGGATATGCAATGACAGGATGGAGAATTGGATATACTGCATCAAATGCAGAAATTGCAAAGTTAATGCAAAACATACAAGGTCATGTCACCTCTAATCCCAATACTATTGCACAATATGCTAGTATTGAAGCATTAAATGGTGACCAAAATACCATGGATGATATGTTGATATCTTTTAATGAAAGAAGAGAATATATGGTAAGCAAAATAAATAATATAAAAGATTTATCTTGTATCATCCCTAAAGGTGCTTTTTATGTTATGATGAACATATCTAAATGGATAGGTAGAGAAATCCAGGGTATAAAAATTAATAATTCTATAGATTTTGCTGATGTTCTGTTAACATATGCTAATATTGCTACGGTACCAGGAGCTGCATTTGGTGCTGATAATTACATACGTTTATCTTATGCAACGTCATTAGAAAGCATTAAGGAAGGACTAAATAGGATAGATAATCTTTTAAAATAAAAATTTTGGGAGGTGTAGTCAAATGGAAATTTTGACAACAATAGAAGAAATAAGTAAATATGATGGAAAAGAAGTTTTAATTAAAGGTTGGCTATATAATAAAAGATCTAGTGGGAAAATACATTTTTTACAAATAAGAGATGGTTCAGGTTTTATACAAGGTGTTGTTGCTAAAAGTGATGTTGGAGAAGAAATTTTTAATAAATGCAAACATTTAACACAAGAAAGTTCAATTGAAGTTATAGGTTTAGTACAAAAAGATGATAGAGCACCCAGTGGATATGAATTGTTAGTAAAAGACCTAGAAATTGTACATGTTGCAGAGGAAGGATATCCTATTTCATTAAAAGAACATGGAACAGATTTCTTAATGGATCATAGACATCTATGGATTCGTACACCTAGACAAAATGCAATTTTAAGAATTCGTGATGAAATTAATCTAGCTATTAGAAATTTTCTTCATGAAAGGGGATTTGCTTTAGTAGAACCTCCAATTATAACAGCAACTTCATGTGAAGGTACTACAGAATTATTTGAAGTAGATTATTTTGAGGATATTGCATATTTATCTCAAACTGGACAACTCTATGCAGAAGCTGCTGCAATGGCATTGGGTAAGGTATATAGTTTTGGACCTACATTTAGAGCGGAAAAATCTAACACAAGAAGACATCTTAATGAGTTCTGGATGGTAGAACCAGAGATGGCATATGTTGATCATGAAGGTAGCTTAGAAATACAAGAACAAATGGTAGAATATATTGTAAAAAAAGTATTGGAAAATAGGAGAGCTGAATTAAAAACACTGAATAGAGATGTTTCAAAACTTGAAAATATAAAAGCACCTTTCCCTAGAATAACATATACTGATGCAATAAAAATGTTACAGGAAGCAGAATTTGATATAGAATGGGGAGATGATTTTGGTTCACCACATGAAACATATATTGCTAATCAATTTGATAAACCAGTATTTATAACTCATTTTCCTACTAAAATGAAAGCTTTTTATATGCTACCGGATCCTGATAATCCAGAGGTTGCTTTATGTGCAGATTTAATAGCCCCTGAGGGATATGGTGAGATTATAGGTGGTTCAGAACGTATTCATGATTTAGATTTAATGTTACAAAGAATTAAAGAAGAGGGATTACCTGTAGAAATTTATGAATGGTATTTAGATTTAAGAAGATATGGTTCAGTACCTCATTCTGGGTTTGGATTGGGTTTTGAAAGAACTGTTGCATGGATTTGTGGTGTTGAACACATTAGGCAGACTATTCCTTTTGCACGTACATTGAATCGTATCTATCCATAAATCATATAATATTTATATATAAAAACTAATTGCAACTTTTATAAGTTTCAATTAGTTTTTACATTTAAACTTCTATTAGGAGGAGAAAAGTATGAGATTGCAAAAATTTTTAGCGCAATCAGGCATTGCATCTCGAAGAAAAAGTGAAGAATTAATAAAAAATGGTATAATAAAGGTAAACAACAAGATTATTAGTGAAATGGGTTATAAGATAGATCCAGAAAAAGATAAAATATATGTTAATGATAAAGAAATAAAAATAAATAATAATAAAATATATATTATGCTAAATAAACCAGTAGGATATATTACTACTTTGTCTGATGAATTTAATCGCAAAAAAGTAATAGACTTAATCAATATAAAAGAGCGAATTTTCCCCATAGGTAGATTAGATTATGACACATCAGGTTTACTTTTATTAACAAATGATGGGGATTTAACTCATAAATTAACCCATCCAAGTTTTGAGATTATAAAAACATATATTGCCAAGGTTAAAGGGATATTAACAAAGGATGAAATTAAAAATTTTGAAAATGGATTAATGATAGAGGATTATATAACTTCTCCGGCTAAATTAGATGTTATTAGAACCAATACTGACAATAGTATTATTAAAATTAGCATTAGAGAAGGTAA
Source organism: Clostridiales bacterium (assembly GCA_012521085.1). Taxonomy (GTDB): domain Bacteria; phylum Bacillota; class Clostridia; order Peptostreptococcales; family Natronincolaceae; genus JAAYNB01. The sequence goes on from JAAYNB010000162.1 coordinate 30,814, forward strand.
GAATAGGCAAGTTAGAAAAATGTGTGCTGCTATTGGACATCCAGTAATAGATCTAAAAAGAATTGCCATTGATAATATTACTTTAGGGAATTTACCTGAAGGTGAGTATCGTTATCTCTCTGATAGGGAGATTAATCATTTAAAAAATTTGTAAGGTTATTGATGTTAAATATAAAATAACAGTATCATCTAATTTTAATGTTTTAAATATATTAAGTTTCCAGAATGGAGGCATAAAAATGCTTATTATGAAAAAAGCATCTATTCAAGAAAAAGAGATTCTATCCTCTTTTTATAAAAACCATATTTTATTGAATAACATAGATTTCTTTAATGAAGAATTTAAATTTTTTATTGCATTAGAAGATAATTTTCCAAAGGGTTTCTCTCAAATAAAATTTATACATGATAAGCTGGCTGAAATATCATTAATATATATTGATGAAAAAGAAAGTATATATGATTTAGGTGATGGACTACTTAGGGCTACACTAAATTATATAAAAAGTAATAATTATAATTGGACTGTAATAAAAGGTTCTAAAGAACTTGAAAATTTTTTATATGAGGGAGGTTTAAAACCTTTAATTAAATCCAAAATTCCAAATGAGATTTCAGATTATATAAGAGAATATAACCAAAATCAAGATTTCTTCTCTGATATCCAAACTTTTTTTAGTCAAGGATGTAAACATAGCAAATAAACAGGGGTGTAAAAAATGTCATTTACGAAAACTTTAAAAGTAACCAATATTGTCCATGGAATATTAGGAACGAAAATAACTAGAAATAGTATTGCTATTGATGCAACAATGGGAAATGGTTATGACACTCTATTTCTTTTAAATCATATAGGGAGTAATGGTAAGGTATATGCTTTTGATATACAGGAGGAATCATTAATAAACACCAAAAAAATATTGCAAAATAATCAAATTAATATTGAAGATAATATTCAATTAATATTAGATGGGCATGAAAATATATATAAATATGTAGAAGAAAAAGTAGATATTGTAATGTATAATTTAGGTTATTTACCTGGAGGTAATAAAAAAATAATCACCAAACCTTCAACTACTATTAAATCTTTAGATATTGTTCTACCCTTATTAAAAGAAGGAGGTATCATTTCCATTGCCACATATTATGGCCATCCAGGTGGAAAAGATGAAAGAGATGCTATTATAGAATATACAAAGAATTTAGATTGGAATACATATGCAGTATTAAAATGCGATTATCATAATTATGAAAGCATGCCAATAAGTCTTATATTTATAGAAAAAAAATTAATATAATATATTTTATTGCCAATCATAAAATAATTTGATATCCTAATAGTAGGTATTACATATTTAATTAATAAATAATAAATAGGATGATATAAATGATAGAAGATAAAAAGGATCTAATAGAAGAAATTGAAAGAATCTATCCTAAGCTTAGTAAAGGACAAAAATTAATTGCCCAATATATAATTGATAATTATGATAAAGCAGCATTTATGACAGCCTCTAAGTTATCTAAAATGGTAGGCGTAAGTGAGTCTACTGTTGTAAGATTTGCAAATACTTTAGGATTTGACGGTTATCCACAACTACAAAAGGCTTTACAAGATATAATAAAAATAAAACTTACTACAGTCCAACGAGTAGAAATGGCACGTGATTATTCAAATGAAGAAACCATATTAGAAAAAATTTTCACATCAGATATTGATAATATTAGAGCTACTCAAGAACAATTAGATAAAAAAACCTTTCAAAAAATAGTTGATCAGATTTTAATTGCTGATAAAATTTATATTGTGGGTTCTAGAAGTTCAACAGCTTTAGCATTATACTTGGGATTTTATTTAAATTTAATTTTAGATAATGTTACAGTACTCGGTCAAAGTATTAGTGATATTTTTGAACAAATGTTAAGGATAAATGAAAAGGATTTAATAATTGGAATAAGTTTTCCAAGATACTCAAAACAAACTGTTAAAGTCTTAAAATATGCTAAAGAACAAAATACTACAATTGTTGCTTTAACTGATAGTAATATGTCACCTATTTATGATATTGCAACATATAGCTTAACTGCAAAAAGCAATATGGCTTCTTTTGTAGATTCATTAGTAGCACCTTTAAGTCTTATTAATGCATTAATTATAGCTGTAGGTATGCGTGAAAAAGATGAAATTACTGATTACTTTAATAAATTAGAAACTATTTGGGATAGATATAATATTTATGATGGAGAATAAATATATTATTTTTTAAAAAGGTATTTTATGATATATAAAATACCTTTTTTATATTAGCATTTTATTTTTATTTGCTCTCAAGTTTACTTGAGTAATTAATAGAATTAATGTATAATTTTAATAAGTATTAATATCTAAAAAATATCACCACCTATATAGGTGGTTTAAACACTTTAACGGGAGGTATATATTTGGATAATATACAAATTGCTATTGATGGGCCTGCTGGTGCAGGAAAAAGCACTATTGCTAAAAAATTAGCTCAAAGACTTAATATTACCTATATTGATACTGGAGCAATGTATAGAGCATTAACTTATAAAATAATTACAAATAATGTTGACATAAATGATATAGAATCAATAAATAAATTAATTGAAGATACTGAAATTACAATATTAAAAAATGATTTATATCTAGACAATTATTTATTAGATGATAGTAAAATAAGATCCCATGATGTAAATGAGAAAGTAGCACATATTGCTCAATTACCAGAGGCTAGGAAAAAACTGGTGGCATTACAACAAAAGATTGCATTAAATAATAGTGTTATTATGGATGGTAGAGATATAGCAACTCATGTATTACCTAATGCAGACATTAAAATATATTTGACTGCTTCAGTAAAAGAGCGAGCATTAAGAAGATATAAAGAACTTATAAAAAAAGATCCTAATATTGAACTGGAAAGTATAGAAAGATCTATTATAGAAAGAGATAATATAGATAGTAAGAGAAAATATGCTCCTTTGAAAAAAGATGATGATGCCATTATTATAGATACAACAGGTTTAGGTATAGATGAAGTAATAAATAAAATTATAGATATAATAAAGGATAAAAAACTTATTTAGTATAATTTATATTTTATTACAAAATTCTGACCAAATAGATTGGGGGCAGTATAATAAATGAAAGTTATATTGGCAGATTATTCAGGTTTTTGTTTTGGTGTTGAAAATGCAATAAATACAACATTAAAGGAAATAGATAATAAAGATGAAAATAAAGTTGTTTCTTCACTGGGTCCTTTAATTCATAATGATCAAGTAGTAAAAGAACTGAAAGATAAAGGTGTAAATGTCATAAATAACATTGATGATGCTATAGAAGGCTCAATAATAATACGATCCCATGGTGTTCCTAAAAATATATATGAAAAAGCTAAAAATAATAAATTAGAAATAATAGATGCCACATGTCCCTTTGTAAGAAGGATTCAAAATATTGTAAAATCCCATGAAGAACGAGGATATAATATTGTTATTATTGGAAACCCAAGTCATCCAGAAGTGATAGGTATTAATGGCTGGTGTAATAACAAAGCCATTATAATAGAAGATGAAGAAGATATTAAAAAAATACCTAAAACTGATAAATTATGTGTGGTAGTTCAAACCACAATGTCTTTGGCGCATTATGAAAAAATTAGTAATAAACTGGATAGCCTTGCAAATGAAGTTGTAAAATTTAATACTATTTGTTCAGCAACTAAAGAAAGACAATCTTCTGCTAAAAATTTAGCTGAAAAAGTAGATGTTATGATTGTAATAGGGGGTTTTCATAGTTCCAATACTCAAAAATTAGTTGAAATTTGCAAAAGCGTTAAGCCTAATGCCACATTTCATATCGAAACATTGAAAGATTTACCTTTAAATGAATTGTCAAAATACAAAACTGTAGGAATAACCGCTGGGGCTTCTACTCCTCAATGGATAATAGATGAGATAATGGAAAAATTAAAAAGTATATAATAAATTTTATAAAATATAATTGTTTATCAAAAATTAATAATTGCATTAATGGCATAAATATTTTAAAACAAGATTTATTTTTGCCATATTTATAAGACAAATGATTGTTGTTGTACTTTAAACACTCTATTAATACAATTTTTTGCATGAGGACTTCATCCTTTCTGAAAGGTAAATTGTTTTCACGCAAAACTTTGTACCACAGAAGGTTTGGAGTCCTCAATTTTCATTTGATTTTACAAAATGATATAATTAATAAGGAGGAAATAGTATGACTAATAAAATGCAAGACTTTATGGATGAAATAGAAAAATCTATGGTTCAACTATATAGAGGTGATATAGTAAGTGGTAAAGTAATAGATATCAGTGAAAACGAAGTTATAGTAAATATAGGATATAAATCTGATGGTATCATATCAAAAGAAGAAATTTCTAGTGATAATTCAATAAATCCACATGATATACTAAAACCTGGTGATAAAATAGATGTGTATGTTTTAAAAGTAGATGATGGTGAAGGCAATGTTTTATTATCAAAAAAACGTGTAGATATTGAAAGAGGATGGCAAGAATTGGAAAAAATGTATGAAACTGAATCTATATTATCAACAAAAGTTATCGAGGTAGTTAAAGGCGGTGTTATTTCCATATCAAATGGTATAAGATGTTTCATCCCTGCTAGTCAATTATCTAATATTTATGTAGAAAATCTTGATGAATTTATTGGAGAAACTTTTAATACAAAAATCATTGAATTTAATCGTAAAAAAAATAAAGTGGTATTATCTAGAAAAGTTGTTCTACTGCAGGAATTAGAAGAAATAAAAAATAAAGTTTTTCACCAACTTGAAAAAGGTCAAATTATTCAAGGTAGAGTTAAACAGATTACAAGTTTTGGTGTATTTGTAGATATTGGTGGTATTGATGGTTTAATACATATATCAGAATTATCCTGGGGAAGAGTGGAGCATCCTTCAGAAATATTGAAAATTGATGATAAAGTAGAAGTAGAAGTTTTAGATTTTGATAAAGAAACTGAACGCATATCATTAAGTCTTAAAAGCACACAACCTGAACCATGGCAACATGTACATGAAAAATATAAAAAAGATGATATTATTAAAGGAAGAGTTGTTAAAATAGTGGATTTTGGAGCCTTTGTAGAAATAGAAGCAGGTCTAGATGGTTTAGTGCATATATCTGAAATTAGTAAAGATCATGTAGAAAAAGTTTCAGATGTGTTAGAAGTTAATCAAATTGTAGATGTTAAAATATTAGATATAAATCAAGAAGAAAGAAGAATGAGTTTAAGTATTTCAGCGGCTATACCTGGAAATGAAAAGGATAATATAATGAAACATGTAGAAGATGTAAATGTAAGCATTGGAGATGCTATTGGATTTGAAAATAATGAAGAAAATAAAGAGTCATAGACTCTTTATTGTCATAGACTCTTTATTTTTAACTAAATAATTTTTGAATTGTAATTATCTTATTAAATTTAAATCAAATAACCAATATATTTTTTAAAAAAAGGGGGTATTTCTGAATGCAGGGATATGAATTATTTAAAGAGAAGATTTATAAAAAAACTGGTATAGATCTATCAAGTTATAAAGAAAGACAAATGAAAAGAAGGATAGAATCCTTAATTGCGAGGAATAATATTGATTCATATGAAAAATATTATGAAGTGTTAAACGGAAATAAAGAATTATATGAAGAATTTATTGATTATTTAACAATTAATGTATCAGAGTTTTATCGTAATCCGCAATAATGGACTGTTTTGGAAAATGAAATACTACCAAATCTTTTTAAAAATAAGAAAAATATAAAAATATGGAGCGCTGCATGCTCAACAGGTGAAGAACCATATTCCCTAGCTATGTTATTGACAAAATTTTTACCTCTAAATATGATTACCATAATTGCTACAGATATTGATAAAGGTGCTCTATCTAAGGCAATTCAAGGAATATATTCAGAAAAAAGTTTAGAAAACTTACCCAAAGCATTCATTCAAAAGTTTTTTATAAAAGAAAATAATCAATATATGATTTCAGATGAAATCAAATCAAGAGTTAAATTTAGACAACATAATTTATTAAAAGATCCATATGAAAAAAATTGTGATCTGATTATATGTAGAAATGTAATGATTTACTTTACAGAAGAAGCTAAAAGTGAAATGTACCATAAATTTCATGATTCACTGAATAATAATGGTATTTTATTTGTTGGTAGTACTGAACAAATTATTTTGCCACATAGATATAAATTAAAACCTGTGAAAACTTTTTTTTATACAAAGTCCGTATAGAAGAGAAAGAGGGTAGTATAAATGAATATAAAAACAATATTAAAAGAATTATCAGAAGCCCCTGGAGTTTCTGGACATGAAACTGAAATTAATAAAATTATTAAAAAATATTTTATTAATTATGTAGATGAAATAAAAAATGATAAATTGGGTAATTTAATATGTTATAAAAAAGGAAAAATTAAAAATCCTAATAAAATTATGTTAGCAGCTCATATGGATGAAATAGGACTAATGGTTAAACATATTGATGATAACGGATATTTAAAATTTACTAATATAGGTGGTGTTGATCACAGAACTTTGCTCTATCAGGAAGTAATAATACATGGTACGGAAAAAGTTTTTGGTATTATTGGTATGCATCCACCTCAATTATCTCCCAAGGATGATCAAAATAAAATAGTTAAAATGGAAGATATGTTTATTGATACAGGACTTTCAAAAAAAGAATTAACTTCATTAATAAATATTGGGGATGTAATAACAATTAAAAGAGATCTTAAATTTTTGTTAAATGATATGGTTGCAGGTAAAGCTTTAGATGATCGTGCTGGGGTTGTAGCCCTTTATGTATGTTTAAGAGAATTACAAAAATTCAATCATGACATTGATGTATATTTTGTAAGTACAGTACAAGAAGAGGTTGGTACAAGAGGAGCAATTACATCTACTTATGGCGTAAATCCAGATATAGGTATTGCTATTGATGTGGGATTTGGGTATACTCCTGAACTCAATAAATTTGATACATTGGAAATCGGAGAAGGACCAGCTATTACAATAGGAGGTAATATACATCCTAGGATATTTGAAAGACTAAAAGAAACAGCCAAAAACAATTATATTGATTATCAAGTAGAAGTAGCACCAGGACGAAGTGGTACAGATGCTTGGTCTATGCAAGTTTCTAAAGAAGGTGTTGCTACTGGCCTGCTATCTATTCCATTAAGATATATGCATACTTCTGTCGAAACATTAGCATTAGAAGATATTATAAAAACTGGTAAATTATTAGCTCAATTTATAATATCATTAAATGGTATGGATATGGAGGAGTTATTATGTTATTAAAAAAATTAACTACTGCCTTAGGCGTATCAGGAAATGAAAATGAAATACGTAAACTTATTTTTAATGAAATAGAAAATTCAGTTGATACTCTTAAAATAGATAGAATGGGAAATATAATAGCAAGAAAAAATCATCCTAATTCTCCATATAATATCATTATTACTTCTCATATGGATGAAGCAGGATTAATGGTTAAAGGTATAGATGACAATGGTTTTATTAAATTTTTACCTGTAGGAGAAATTGATGCTAGAATATTAATTTCAAAAATTGTTACAATAGGTAATAAAAAAATTTCAGGTGTCATTGGTGCAAAAGCTATACATATGCAAAAACCAAGTGAAAGAGAAAAAGCATTGAGTGTAGATGATTTATATATTGATATTGGTTGTAAAATTAAAGAAGATGCAGAAAAACATGTTTCTATTGGAGATTATATTGCATTTGATAGTAATTTTCTGGAATTTGGAGAAAATAAAATTAAAGCAAAGGCATTAGAAAGTAGAGTAGCTTGTTATATTCTTATTAATCTATTAAAATTAGAACTTCCTATAAATATTACAGCCATATTTACTTCTCAAGAAGAAATTGGACATAGGGGGGCCCAAATAGCTGCAAATCAAGTTAATGGTGATTTGGTTATTGTATTGAAGGGTACCACTGCTACAATCAAAATTGAACCATATGTTAAGTCAGCTGAATTAGATAATGGTCCTGCTATTTCAATGATGGATAAATTGTCCATATATAATCAAAAATATATTAATTCGTTAATCAATACGGCAAATAAACATCAAATTCCATGGCAATATAATCAATCTACAACTGGCACTAATGATGCTGGCAAATTTCATACATCTCAATTGGGAATACCATGTTTAGCAATTTCTGTGCCCTGTAGATATATTAATTCACCTGTATCGGTAGTAAGTAAAAAAGACGTGGAAGATACAGAAAATTTAATTGTTAAGTATTTAGAAGAAATAAGTATAGGAGGTATAATTAAATGATAAGCTTAAATACTAATTTATTACAAAAATTATTATCCACATATGGACCATCAGGACATGAACTAAATATATCTAATCTTATTACTGAAGAGATACAGGGACTAGTTGATGATATAAAAATTGACTCGTTAGGAAACTTAATTGCTCATAAAAAGGGTAGTGGACCTAAAATAATGTTAGCTGGACATATGGATCAAATAGGATTAATGGTAACTCATATTGATGATAATGGCTTTTTAAGATTTACTAATATAGGTGGTATTTCTCCATCTATAAGTTTATCTCAAAGGGTTGTATTTGCAAATGGAACCATAGGTGTAATAGGATGCGAGCATATTGATAGTCTAAAAGATCTTAAATTAGAAAAGTTATATATAGATATTGGAGCAAAAGATAAAAATGAAGCAAAAGAAATGGTATCTATTGGCGATACTTGCGTATATTATAATCATCCTATTATTGATGATAAAAAGATTATATCTCAAGCAATAGATGATAGAATAGGATGCTTTATAATGATTGAAGCTTTAAAGCTGCTTTCTAATATAGAAAATGATTTATATTTTGTATTTACAGCTCAAGAAGAAGTAGGATTAAGGGGTGCTAAAACAGCTGCATATGGAATTGAGCCTGATATTGCCATAGCTTTTGATGTAACCGCCACAGGCGATACACCAAAGGCAAAATTAATGGATGTAAAATTAGGAGATGGTCCTGCTATTAAAATAAAAGATAATTCAATATTATGCCATCCTAAGGTTAAAGAATATATGATTAAAATTGCAAAAAATAATAATATTCCTTACCAATTAGAAGTATTAGAATTTGGTGGTACTGATTCTGGTGCTATTCATCTAAGCAAGACAGGTGTACCTTCTGGAGTGTTATCGGTACCTTGTCGATATTTACATAGTACATGTGAGATGGTTTTTATTTCTGACGTTAAAAATACAATTGAATTGACAAAATATATTTTAGAAAATAATATCGAAATATAAATAAGGCCTTCTTACCATGTCTTCTTTTGTATAAAAATTTTATATCATCATGCTTATTGACTAAATTTGTATAACGATTCTTTGATTTCTTTAAAGGAAAACCTCCTATTAATATGGAAATAATTTTATAGGAGGTGATATCATATTATGGAAGCTGTTAATGAAACATATACTATTAAAGAAGTAGCTGAAATAACTGGATTTAAACCACATGTAATCAGATATTATGAAAAAGAGTTTAACTTGAATATTCCACGAACTAATAGCAATAGAAGATATTTTACTAATAAAGAAACTGCACAATTCCAATATATAAAAGAGCTACAAAAAAAAGGTTTAAATAATAAACAAATTAAAAAAATTTTAAAATCATCTAAAAATCCTACCAATGAAATTGAAACATTAGAATTTTTGGAGCCCATAGATGATTTAGAAAATAAAGATAATATCTTAAATACTCATATGGTCTCCGAAATAGAAGAAACTAGTAAAAAAGACTTAGAAGAAAGAAATATCCCTAAAGATGAAATATATGATTTATTGAATGATGTCATCACATTAATAAAAGAATTAAATTATAAATCAGATATTAAGAAATTAGTGGAAAAGTTTGATGATTTTAAAGAAGAATTATCTCATTATGAAAAAGATATTTTAATTACTGAAAATGCTAAACTTAAAATGAAAATAAAAGAACGTTCATATGAAATAGCTGAATTAAAAGAAAAACTTAAACGTGAACAATTTAAAAAAAGACCTTTTTTTACCAAATTATTTTCTATTAAATAAAAGCTCATAAATATTTATGAGCTTTTACTTAATGGCTATATTGTTTTATTAGGATATAGTTCTAATCCTTTTTTTAGAATCTCCATAGCTTTTGTAAGATCATCTTCATTTAAAATATATGCAATTCTAGCTTCATTTTTACCAAGTCCTGGAGTAGCATAAAAACTTTCTGCTGGGGTTATCATAAGAGTTTCATTATTAATATCAAAATCTTTTAATAACCATATTGCAAAATTCTCTGCATCATCAATTGGTAGTTTTACTACAACATAGAAAGCACCTGTCGGCTTTTTACATACAACCCCTGGCATATCTTTTAAAAAATTATATACTATGTCTCTACGCTTTTTATATTCTTTATTAATTTCTTCTAAATATTTACTATCTGTCTTATATAATTCAATAGCTCCTATTTGTTCAAGAGTAGGAGCACATAATCTTCCCTGACAAAGTTTGAGTATTTGTTTAATTAATTCTTTATTTTTAGTAGCAATAGATCCAATCCTTGCTCCACAGGCGCTATAGCGTTTAGATATACTATCTATAAGAATAACATGTTCTTGAACACCTTCTATATTACCAAAACTCATAAATTCTAAATCATCATAAACAAATTCTCTATACACTTCATCACTAATTATAAACAAATTATGTTCTTTTGCTATCTGACAAAGCATTAATATCTCTTCTTTTGTATATACAACACCTGTAGGATTACTTGGATTAGAAAGTAAAATAGCTCTAGTTCTAGAATTTATTGATTTTTCAATTATTTCTTTTGGTGGTAAATGAAATCCTTCTTCAGCATTACATGTTATTGGGGTTATATTTACATCCACAGCCCTATTAAATCCATTATAATTGGCATAAAAGGGCTCAGGCACTAATATTTCATCTCCACTATCAGCTATTGCAATAATAGTAAATAATAGACCCTCAGAAGCACCATTTGTCACTAATACCTCATCTTCTTCATAATAAATATCATATTTTTCATAATATGAAATAATACTTTTAATTAATTCTGGCATACCTTGTGAAAATGTATAAGCTATCACTTTTTCATTATAATTACGAATAGATTCCATAAATGCCGTAGGTGTTTCTATATCAGGTTGACCAATATTTAAATGGTAAACGTGTTTTCCATTAGCTTTTGCTGCTTCAGAATATGGAACTAATTTTCTTATAGGGGATTCCTCCATAGATTTAATACGCTTTGATAATCTCATAATTATCACTCCTATACTACTATATTATAATTATATATGCATTCCATAATATCACAAATACTACAATATAGGCAAGTATATTTTTTTTAACATTACAAATACTTTAAATAATAAAACATATTGAATATTTATGTTATTAAATTTAATAATTTGCATGGAGGTTTTAATTATGCGTATACCAAAACATATAGGAATAATACCAGATGGTAACAGGAGATGGGCAGTAAAACAAGGATTGTCAAAAGAAAAAGGATATGAAAATGGTTTAGAACCTGGAATAAAATTGTTTAAACTTTGTAAAGAGATAGGAATTAAAGAAATAACATATTATGGTTTTACAATGGACAATACAAAACGAGCAGCGATACAGACGCAAGCATTTATAAATGCTTGTGTTAAAGCAGTAAATATACTCTCTCATGAAGATGCTTCTTTATTAGTACTGGGAAATTCCAATTCACCTTTATTTCCTGAAGAACTTAAACCTTATACTAATAGGCAAAAATTCCAAAATGGTTCCATTAAGATTAACTTCTTAGTAAACTATGGCTGGAACTGGGATTTATCAAAACTATATAATAATGAACAAAAGAGTAAAAAAAGTTTAATGGAAGGTTTATATTCTTCTGATATATCAAGAATAGATTTAATTATTCGTTGGGGTGGTAGACGAAGATTAAGTGGTTTTTTGCCAGTTCAATCAGTTTATTCTGATTTTTATGTAGTAGATGACTATTGGCCAGATTTTAAACCACAACATCTATATGATGCATTAGAATGGTATAATACTCAAGATATAACCTTAGGTGGATAAATCTTTATTTCTTATAAAATACTTCTTATATTTTAAAATATAAGGAGTATTTTAATTTGTTCTATCTCTTTACTGTTATCAACTATTACAAAATATTAAATCAAAATCATATTTACCTTAAAATTTATAATAAATTAATAAATATAATTTGTTATTCATTAGATTAATATTTGTTTATTTAGTTAGTTTTGATATAATAAAACATGTATAATTTATAGGGAGGAACGCTAATGCTAGATAATAGTTTTAAAAATTCAGATTATGTTGAAGATAAATTGATGGAAATGGAACACTTTATATATAAAGTAAAAGAAAATAATGATGAATATTATGCAAAAACAGGTAAAAACAAAAAATATCTCACTGTAACCTATGGTTGTCAAATGAATGAACATGATTCAGAAAAATTAGAAGGTATGCTAAATGAGATGGGATATATAGCTACATCTAATAAAGAAGAAGCTGATTTAATTGTATATAACACATGTTGTGTTAGAGAAAATGCAGAATTAAAAGTTTATGGAAATTTAGGAACTTTAAAACCTCTAAAAGAAAAAAATAATGATTTAGTCATTGCTATTGGGGGTTGTATGATGCAACAACCTCAAGTAGTTGATGAGATCAAAAAGAAATATAGACATGTAGATTTAGTATTTGGAACACACAATTTACACAATTTCCCACAGCTATTACACAATGCAATAAAATCTGATGAAATGATAGTAGAGGTATGGGAAAAGGAAGGGGAAATTATAGAAGGTATATCAGCCGCCAGAAAATATGATATTAAGGCATTTGTAAACATTATGTATGGTTGTAATAATTTTTGTACTTATTGTATAGTTCCATATACTAGAGGTAGAGAAAGAAGTAGGGGAATACATGATATAATAAATGAAGTTAAAGACTTAGCTAATAATGGGGTAAAAGAGATTACATTACTTGGCCAAAATGTAAATTCATATGGCAATACTTTAACACCTAAAATTGATTTTGCCCATTTACTAGGTGAATTAAATAAAATTGATGGAATTGAAAGAATAAGATTTATGACTTCTCATCCAAAAGATTTATCTGATAATCTTATAGAAGCTATGGCTAAATATGAAAAAGTTTGTGAACATATACATCTACCTCTTCAATCCGGTAGTAATGAAGTACTTAAAAAAATGAATAGAAAATATACAAGAGAAACTTATCTAAATTTAGTTAATAAACTGAAAAAAGCTGTGCCTAATATTGCTATAACTACTGATATAATAGTTGGATTCCCAGGTGAAACAGAAGAAGATTTTATCAAAACTTTAGAATTAGTTGAAGAAGTGGAATTTGATTCAGCATTTACATTTTTATACTCTATTAGAGAGGGGACTCCAGCAGCTAATTATAAAGAACAAGTTGATAATGAAGTAAAGCATAATAGATTTAATAGATTATTGGATAAACTCAATGCAATTGGAGCTGAAATAAATGAAAGATATTTGGGCAATGAAGTGGAAGTTTTAGTTGAAGGCGTTAGTAAAAATGATGAATCAAAACTTATGGGTAGAACTAGACAAAATAAACTAGTTAATATTTCTGGTGGAGACCATTCTATTATAGGTGAATTAGTTATGGTGAAAATAACTGAAGTACGAACATTTTCACTAAATGCTGTGTTAATTAAATAATACCCTTGATAAAAACTGGTTCACATAAAATATGGACCAGTTTTTAAATTATATGTTATAAATTTTAAAGATTGTTAAATATACACAGTACTTTATCTTTATTTAGTTTAACATATAATATTTGGGTTAGGAGGTATCTTGAATTGAAAAATTTAACACCCATGATGAAGCAATATCTTAATATAAAAGAAAAGTATAAAGATACATTATTATTTTTTAGATTAGGAGATTTCTACGAATTATTTTTTGATGATGCAATTATAGCTTCCAAAGAATTGGAAATAGCCCTAACTGGTAGAGATTGTGGATTAGAAGAACGTGCCCCCATGTGTGGTGTTCCTCATCATGCTGCTGATAGCTATATTAATAAATTAGTTGCAAATGGCTATAAAGTAGCCATATGTGAGCAAGTAGAAGATCCAGCTGTAGCTAAAGGTATTGTAAAACGTGATGTTGTCCGAGTTATTACACCAGGAACTTTAATAGATACAGATTTATTAGAAGAAAAAACAAACAACTATTTAATGTGTATATTTGCTAATGATAGAGGAATAGGAATTAGTTATGTTGATATTTCCACCGGAGAATTATTTGCAACTCAAATTATTGATGCAAATTTAGATCAAAAACTTCAAGATGAAATATCAAAAACACAACCTAAAGAAATTATTTACAATATTAATGATGATTCTCTTATAAATATTGTTAAGGAATTTCATACAAGACTTAACACTTATATTAGTAATTATGATGATTGGCACTTTGAATATGAATATTGTATAAATCAGATAAAAGATCATTTTAATATCTTATCTTTAGATGGATTAGGATTTGAAGAAAATGATTTGTCTATTCACTCTACAGGCGCTTTATTTCATTATTTAAAAACTACACAAAAAAGAACATTAAACTATATAAATAAAATAAATATTTATGATTTAAATAATGTCATGTTATTAGATCTAACTACTAGACGTAATTTAGAATTAACTAAAACAATAAGAGAAAACAGCAAAAAAGGTTCATTATTATGGGTTTTAGATAAAACTAAAACTTCTATGGGTGGTAGAATGTTGCGTAAATGGATAGAAGAACCCCTTATAGAAGTAAATTTAATAAATGAAAGACTAGATCTAGTTGAAATATTTAAGGAAGATATTTTATTACGAAAAGAAATAGAAGAAAATCTAAAAAATATATACGATTTAGAAAGATTATCTGCTAAAATATCCTACGGCACTGCAAACCCTAGAGATTTAATTGCTTTAAAAAACTCATTATCTTATATTCCAAATATAATTGATGCTTTAACTAAGGTAAATCATCCTTTATTACAAAATATAATAGATAATGTTAATCCTCATACTGAAATTAAAGATCTAATAGATAAAGCTATTTTAGATAATCCTTCACCAACTTTAAAAGAAGGTAATATTATAAAAATAGGGTATAATGAAGATATTGATAGATTAAAATTGTCTTCTAAAGAAGCTAAGTCATGGATAGCAAATTTAGAATCCGTGGAAAGGGAAAAAACTGGAATTAAGTCTTTAAAAGTTGGTTATAATAGAGTTTTTGGATATTATATTGAAGTTACCAAATCAAATTTATCCTCTGTGCCTGATAGATATATTCGAAAACAAACACTTGCCAACTCTGAAAGATATATAATACCTGAGTTAAAAGAAATGGAATCTAAAATACTTAGCTCTGAAGAAAAAATTATAGCATTAGAATATGAATTATTTCTTGAAATTCGTAGTATTATAGAAAAAGAAATTCCTAAAATTCAAAATACAGCTCATACTATAGCAAAGCTAGATGCTTTATATTCATTAGCTGAAACAGCTTATGAAAATAGATATGAAAAACCAGAAGTCAACAATAATAAGATAATTAATATTTCAATGGGAAGACATCCAGTAGTTGAAAAAATGTTAAATAATAATATGTTTGTACCTAATGATACATATATTGATCCAAATAAATATGAAATTTCTATTATAACAGGTCCTAATATGGCAGGAAAATCTACTTATATGCGTCAAGTTGCACTAATTGTCCTTATGGCACAGATTGGATCATTTGTACCGGCTGATAGTGCAACTATAGGTATAGTTGATAGAATTTTTACTCGTGTAGGTGCAAGTGATGATTTAAGTCAAGGACAAAGTACTTTTATGGTTGAAATGAGTGAGATGGCCAATATTTTAAATAATGCCACTCCTAATAGTTTAGTAATATTAGATGAAGTTGGTAGGGGTACAAGTACTTATGATGGTTTAAGTATTGCATGGTCTATAATTGAATATATTAGTGAAATAACCAAATGTAAAACACTTTTCTCTACACATTATCATGAATTAAGCGAACTAGAAGGTTTAATTAGAGGTGTTAAAAACTATAAAATTTCTGTAAAAGAAGAAAAAGATAATATAATTTTCTTAAGAAAAGTTAAAGAGGGTAGTGCCGACAAAAGTTACGGAATACAAGTTGCTAAATTAGCTGGTTTACCTGCTGATGTGATTAAAAGAGCAGAAATAATATTAAATGACTTAGAAAAAAAAGATATTATAAATTCTAAGCAAGTAAATGATATAACTGACACTATTTCATATAATCATAAACAACTGAATTTCTTTGACACTAATTATCAAAAAATAATTGATGAAATTAAGAATTTAAACTTATTAGAAACAACACCTATTGCTGCTTTAAATATATTGAATGAGCTTCAAAAAAAGGTTGAAAAATTAGAGCTAAAGGGGTGAAATTTTATGTCTAATAGAATAAAAGTTTTAAATGATTTAACAATAAATAAAATAGCGGCCGGCGAAGTAGTAGAAGGACCCCACTCTGTTGTTAAGGAATTAATTGAAAATTCTATTGATGCTAATGCAACCAATATCACTATAGAAATAAAAGATGGAGGACAATCCTATATTAGAGTTAGTGACGATGGTATAGGAATTAATGAAAAAGATGTGAAAACAGCTTTTCTTCGTCATGCAACTTCTAAGATAAATACAATAGAAGATTTAAATTCTCTTTACTCATTAGGGTTTAGAGGAGAAGCATTAGCAAGTATTGCTTCTGTGTCACAAATCAAAGTTATAACTAAACCTAGAAATCAATCATATGCTATATCAATGGAAATAATAAATGGAGAAATAATAAATCAAAAACAAATCGGTGCTCCTGATGGAACAACTATTATAGTAAAAAATCTGTTTTTTAACACTCCCGCTAGACTTAAGTTTATGAAAAGTCCACAATCAGAAACTAGAAAGATAAGCGAAATTATATCTAGACTTTCTTTAAGTAAACCTGAGATATCTTTTAAGTTTATTAACAGTAATAACATTATGTTAACTACCCCTGGGAATAACAATATTGATCAAACAATAATATCAGTATTAGATAAAAATCTATATAAAAGTCTAATAAAGATTAGTGATGTAAATAATTTTATGGAGTTAAATGGATATATTAGTCAGCCTACATATATTAGGGGAAATAGAAACTTATTAATCGTTTTTGTAAATGGTAGATATGTAAAAAATCAAACAATTTATAAAGCGATTGTTGATGCATATAAAGAAAAGTTACCTATTAACAAATTTCCTGTTTGTATTTTAAATTTAAAAATAAACCCTGAGTTAATTGACGTGAATGTTCATCCTACTAAGATAGAAATTAAATTTGATGAAGATGTAGAAATATATGAGTTCATATATAACATTATTAAATATAGTTTATCTCAAAATGTTATAGTGCCTACTATAATATTTGATAAAAATAATTCTAGTAAAGATAATATATCATCAAATTTACACACTAAATCTCTAAGTACTTCATTTCAAGAAAGAAGAGAAGAATATAATGCATCTGATAATTATAATCAACCTATTATTGATACTATTATTGATAATGATTCTGAGCAATTGGATCTAAATGATTATAAAGCAGATATTCAATCAAAAATAAACTATAATAATAATTATATAAATGAAAAAGAAATAACACAAAAAAATTTTTTAAATAATATATTAACGGATTACAAAATAATTGGACAACTTTTTTCTACTTATATTATTTTAGAAAAGAATCTTTTCATGTATTTAATTGATCAACATGCTGCACATGAAAGACTTGTATATAATAAATTATTAGAAGAATATAAAAATAACAATGTTACAAGGCAAAAACTATTAAAACCAGAGGTATTAGAATTAACTAGCGAAGATTATATATTTATAATTGAACATCTAAATAAATTTATTAATCTTGGTTTTAATATAGAAATTTTTGGAACCAACTCTATAATAGTTAGAGAAGTTCCCTTAATTATGGGAAAACCTAGAGATTTTCAATTTCTATTTCAAATAATTGATGAATTGAAAAATGAAGTTTATAATGAAGTACATTTTAATGAAACAATTATTAGAAAATCATGTAGAGAAGCCATAAAAGCCATGGATAAACTTACAACTAGTGAGATTCATCAATTGATAAAAGATTTAAGTAAAATAGATCCGCCACTTACTTGCCCTCATGGTAGACCTATTTTATTATCATTATCTAAGTATGAAATTGAAAAAAACTTTAAAAGAGTACAATAGGAGGGAAGGCTTTGAAACCAAATGTAGTAATTTTAATAGGTCCTACAGCAGTGGGAAAAACAAATATATCTATTGAATTAGCCAAAAAAATTGATGGTGAAATTATATCTGCCGATTCCATGCAAATTTATAAGTATATGGATATAGGTACAGCTAAACCTTTAAATACTGAAATGCAAAATATACCTCACCACTTAATTGATATTGTTGAACCAAGTGAGACTTTTACAGTTGCAGACTTTCAAGCACAAGCAAAACTTGCCATAGATAAAATTACTAAAAATGGAAAACTACCGATAATTGCTGGAGGAACAGGTTTATATATTAACTCTATTATATATGATATTGATTTTACCAGTACTATATCAAATTGGCCATTAAGAAATCATTTACAATTAGAAGCTGAAAAATATGGTAATGAATATATCCATAACAAATTAAAAAAATTAGATCCTGAAGCAGCTAATAGAATACATAAAAATAATGTTAAACGTGTTATTAGAGCAATTGAAGTTATCAAAACAAGTGGCGAGAAAATAGGTAATTTCAAGAATGATCCTAAATTAAATGAAGATTATAATTTTATCTTAATAGGTTTAACTAGGGATAGAAAAGAATTATATGATAGAATTAATAAGCGAGTTGACATGATGATAAAAGATGGTCTTATAGAAGAAGTATCTTCACTTATTAACGAAAAAGGTTATGATAAAAACTTAATTGCTTTTAGAGGTCTAGGATATAAAGAAATAATAGTTTATCTAGAAAATAATATAGATCTTGAGAAAACTATTGAAATATTAAAAAGAGATACTAGAAGATATGCTAAAAGACAATTAACCTGGTTTAGAAGATTAGATAATGTAAGATGGTATAATTTATCTGAATATATTTCAAAAGAAAATTTAGTTTGCGACATTATAGAATATATTGAAAGATATCTATACATGTTATAAAATATATATATATTTAATATAAGAATTTTAATAAATTTAAAGGAGGGTTTTTTATGAAAAACAGTATAAATTTACAGGATATCTTTTTAAATCAAGTCAGAAAAAACAATATATTAATTACAATTTATTTGGTTAATGGATTCCAAATTAAAGGTCTTGTAAAGGGTTTCG
Source organism: Clostridiales bacterium (assembly GCA_012521085.1). GTDB lineage: Bacteria > Bacillota > Clostridia > Peptostreptococcales > Natronincolaceae > JAAYNB01. The sequence goes on from JAAYNB010000162.1 coordinate 50,486, forward strand.
ATAATTATACAATATATTTAGATACTGATGGTAAAGAGCAACTTATATATAAACATGCTATATCTACCATTACTCCCAGTGTCTCAGTAAATTTAAATTTAAATATTAAAAAATAATAATAAAACTTCTTCATTATAATGGTTAATAATAAAATGAAGAAGTTTTGTATTGATGAATAAAGTTTTAAAATATAAAAGTATATAAAATGTCAAAAAATATTTTATATGTTATAATCAAAAAGTATTATTTAAATATACATTTAATAATAAAAGGAGAATTTAAATGATTCAAGATTACAAAAATTTTTTATTAGATTCTTTTAATATTCATATTGATATTATAAATAAGATTGATAGTATTGAAGATAAATTAAAAGATATTTATAAAACTATCGATAATATAAAAGGATATAATCAATATAAAGTATTAAAAGCTATGCAAGATCTTAATTTAAGTGATCAACATTTTAATTGGACAACAGGTTATGGATACAATGATATAGGCAGAGATAAATTAGAAGAAGTTTATGCTAAAATATTTAATGCTGAAGATGCCATTGTACGTCCTACAATTGCAAATGGGACACATGCTCTAACATTATGTCTTAGAGGGTTATTAAACCCAGGAGATGAAATGATTTCTGTAACAGGTAAGCCTTACGATACCTTAAATGAACTTATTGGTATTAGTGGAAATTATGAAAAAAGTTTTAAAAATAATAATATTACATATAAACAAATTGATTTTTTAGATAATGGAGAAATAGATTTTAAATCAATTGAAGAACAAGTGAGTAATAAAACTAAATTAGTTTATATTCAAAGATCTACAGGATATAGTTTTAGGAAAGCTGTAGATATTATTACTATTGAAAAAATTGTCCAATTAGTTAAAGAAATAAATCCTAACCTTATTTGTATGGTAGATAATTGTTATGGAGAATTTCTTGAAACTAAAGAACCAACAGATGTAGGTGTAGATATTTTAGCCGGATCTTTAATTAAAAATCCTGGCGCTGGTTTAGTATTATCAGGTGGTTATATTGTGGGTAGGGCTGATTTAATAGAAAAAGTTTCTTATGAACTTACATCTCCAGGTGTAGGTAAAGAATCTGGTGTTACTTTTGGACAATCTAGAATAATGTTTCAGGGCCTATTTCTAGCTCCATATATAGTGAGCCAATCCATAAAAGGCGCCGTTTTTTGTGCAAAATTATTTGAAGAAGAAGGATATGAAGTTATACCAAGATATTCTGATAAAAGAAGTGATATTATTCAAGCAGTAAAATTAGGCAAAGAAGAGAAATTACTAGCATTTTGTGAAGGTGTGCAAGAAGCAGCTCCAGTAGATTCTTTTGTAACACCAATACCATGGGCTATGCCAGGATATGATGACCCTGTTATAATGGCAGCAGGAGCTTTTGTACAAGGTTCCTCCATAGAACTTAGTGCAGATGGACCAGTAAGACCACCTTATATTGCATATTTTCAAGGAGGCTTAACTTACGAACATAGTAAGTTGGGAGCATTAAAAGCATTAAGTAAAATAAAAGAATTAAAACAAAATAATTAAAGATTAAAAGAAGTAGTTATAAGGAGACCTTATGGTCTCCTTATAATTTTCTAAATACGCCAATTACTTTTCCTAATATTTTTACATCAGTTGTTATTATAGGTTCCATAAATTGATTTTCTGGTTGTAATCTTATATATCCTGCTTCACGATAAAATCTTTTAACAGTGGCATTATCATCTAATAGTGCCACCACTATATCACCATTAGATGCATGAGATTGTTTACGAACAACCACATAATCTTTATCTAGTATTCCTGCTTCAATCATACTGTCTCCTTTGACAGATAATATAAATACATCTTCATTAGTATTATTTAAAAAATCTGCAGGTAAGGGGAATGACTCCTCAATATTTTCAACAGCTAAAATTGGTTCTCCTGCTGTAACATTTCCTATAATAGGTACATTTACTATTTCTTTATGTAATTTAAAGTCATATTCATATTGATGCTCTAGGATTTCTATTGCTCTAGGTTTAGTTGGATCTCTTCTAATATAACCTTTTTCCTCTAATCTATTTAAATGGCCATGTACAGTGGAAGTAGATTTTAAAGAAACAGCTTTACACATCTCTCTTACCGAGGGAGGATAACCTTTTGTAGCAATTTCTTTTTTCATATATTGTAATATTTCAAGTTGTTTTGTGCTAAGATCTTCATACATTCAAACAAAGACTCCTTTCAATCAAATCTATTATTTTATTTTAGTATATCATAGAGTTCTGATATTATCAAACATCTGTTCGAATGCTGTATGAATTATTTAAACTCATCATCTAACCATTCAAAGTTTTTAACTATTTCTCTTTTTACATCTTTTTTATGAGCCGCATATAATTGTGTAGTTGTAACATTATCATGATCCAATAAGTTCTGAACATCATATATTGAAAAACCCTGTTGAATTAATGATGTAGCAGCCGTTGCTCTTAATTTATGAGGACTATATCCATTATCTCTAGTTGTTCCTAAGGCTAAGGCAGTATATTTTTTCACCATATTATGTATTGCTTTAACTGTCATTCGCTTATTCTGTAATGATAGAAATAGTGCATCTTTATTTTCCTCATCAAGTACTTCAATACTTGGGCGTTCATTATATATATAATCTTTAATTACTTTTTCACATGTTTTATTTAAAGGCATTAATACTTCTTTACCACGTTTTCTATATATTTTAAAATCACCCCTATTAAAATTAAAAGAAGAAATATTCAATTGTTGTAATTCACTTACTCTTAATCCATAAGTAACAAATAATATAATAATAGCTTTATCACGTAATTTGGTTTTTTCCCAATAAGTTTTTTCTTTATCTGTTAAAGACTCTCCAGTTTCAATTATATCTAACATTTTTGCTACTTCATCAATTTCCAATCTCTTTATAGCATCAGGTTGTGGTTTTGGAAGCCTAATAGGATTAAAACCATCTGTAATATTAGAATCTATAATTTCATCTCTATATAAAAATTTAAACAAAATAGATAGGGTGGATTTTTTTCTTGCTAGAGATCTATTTTCATTCACAACTACTTTAATAGAATCTCCATCTTTAATAGTATATCTTGAACAATATCCTCCCAAAAACCTATTAATATCCCTTGCAGTAATATTATTAAATTCTTCCGCTGTAATATTTCTTGTTGAATCTGCGTTAGTGAGATTAGATTCATTGACTAGGTAATTACAAAAAAATAATATATCTTCTAAATAGGCTAAACGTGTAGATAGGGCAACACCATTTTTTAAATAAAGGAAAAAATCATTCATGAATTCTGGTAATTGTTTTTCAATTTTTATACATTCTTCAATTATTTCATTTTCTTTTAAAACAATATTATATGGTCTATCTGACTTATTATGTACTGACAGTTTATTTTTAGACAATGAAATCAACTCCTTATAATTATATTGTATTTGAAAAAGAGGGGAAAACAAGCGAAATAATAAATTATCTAACTAAAAGTATAATATAAAATTTCTCACTATTCAACTATTCCGTAAAGATACATTTAAAGAATAGTTGAATAGTGCTGATAAAATATATTTTTATATAAATTTATACAGCTTTTTATTAAGGCTGCACATACCCCTTCTTTGCAGATATTAGTTGTTAATCCATGCAAATAAAATAATACTTAAAATCTATAATCTTAAAATATAAATTGATTTTATAATAAAATACAGAACAAAGATTGAATTTATAATCTGATTGTTAAAATATTTTTTTATATGTTATTTATATATTTTTTTAATGTCGAATTTGCTCATTATATTTTAATTATTCACGACAATATTCTTAAGATTTCTAGACATTCTTTTTAAAGTGTTTTGATATTATTCGACAATTATTAAATTTATTCCAAATTGTATGTATATTTATACAAAGGGTTTTTATATGCCACATAATGACATTATTCTACACTTTCTTAATTGATAATTAATTTCAAATGAAACGATATATTTATTATATAACTCTTTTCAAAAAATGTACAATAAAAAATGATAAGTAAATCTATTTTACTCATCATCTTTTATTGTATTTGTATTGTACTGAATTGTACATCCAAACTCTTTAGCTATTTTTTCTGCTTCCTTTATATCTTCTTTCCCCCAAATTGACCATCCTCCTTTTAAAATACCATCTACATAAATTTCAACTTTATTATTCTTAAAAATCATTATCCTTTGATTCCTTTTTTTCATTTGTTCAACTTGTTTATTTACAGACTCAACAACATCTATATCTAATACCTTCATAGCTATAAATAAACAGGACATAGCATCTTGTAATTCTCTCTTAGCTTTATCTACATCACCATTCATTAGTGCTTTTAATGATTCAGCAACTTCTTCATTTAAGTGGCTTATTGCAGCCTTAGGATCATCAGTAGTATATTTTCTATTATTCCAAATCATATCTATAGCTTCTTGAATTTTCATTATGCTCCCCCTTAAATATCATTTAGTATGTTATTTCAATTATAACTATATATCTTTAAACTTTCAAATTTCTTGTTATACTACAACAAAGGGAATATTTAAAATATCCCCTTATTCATAAAAAATCATATCATCAAAATTATTTTTATGTCTTTTTCCAAATGCATTTTGTAATCCTTGAATTATTTTAGGTGTAGAATTTATTAAATTGTCTATCATATTTGCTCTTTGATCTACAGACATCAATTTAATATGGCCATTTCCTACTACCATAAATGCAACTGGTTGTACAGATACACCAGCACCAGCACCCCCTGCAAAAGGTAATCTATCATTACTACTATTCTCATCACTATTATTTTCATTATTACTTCTGATAGTATAATCTCCCCCTCCTGAAGCAAATCCAAAAGACACTTTTGATATAGGTATTATTACTGTTCCATCATTTGTTTCAACTGCATCTCCAACAATTGTATTAACATCAACCATATTTTTAATACTTTCCATAGTTGTTTGCATTAATGCTTCAATTGGATGCTCTTTCAATTATCTCACCACCTCGAATTTTAATAGCAATATATTTTATACCTACTACTATAATATTTACTAATTTCAGAGTTCCTATGCAATTAAAAATCATATTAAATTTTATGCCAGAGTGATAAGGTTTAATATCTATATGAATATTTTCTATGAAATATTTATTTTCTAAAAATACAACTGAATTTGATTTAATAATCCAAAGTAAACCACTTAAAATAGCAGTATCAGCTGCATCATCTATACCTATTTCTGTTTCCCAATATATATCCTTTATTTGAATCTTTTCTTTTATATATATAATTATATTGAAATAATTTTTTTTAGGTTTAAATAATTCCTTTATATAATCCAAATTTAACCCTTCATTTATATTAGATTTCAATATATTATTACCTTTAAAATTTTTGTTGTTAACAAAATCTAATAGTGAAATTTTAATATTATATTCA
>JAAYNB010000015.1 GCA_012521085.1 Clostridiales bacterium
GGAACACCTATATCATGAATAATATTAGTTATTTCTGCCTCTAAGCTATTATTTTTTGTAAAATGTACAGATGGTATCTTTTGTTGTACTTTATTTGTCATTTTTTTATTTGAAGTATCATTTACTAATTCTTTCATTCTTTTTATAAAAATTTGAAAATCAAAAGGTTTAACCATATAATAATCTGCACCTAAATTGATAGCTCTTTGAGTAATTTTATCATGCCCAACAGCAGATAACATTATTATTTTAGGTCTTTTATTAATTTGTATATCATTCAAATTTTCCAGTACACCCAGTCCATCTAAATGTGGCATAATAATATCTAATATTAATACATCTGGTTCCTTGGTTTTAATTAATTGAATAGCTTTTAATCCATTTTGTGCAATCCCAACCACGTCAATATCCTTTTCTGTTTGTAAATAACTATTCATAATGTCACAAAAATCTTCATTATCATCAGCAATTAATACTGTAATTTTATTACTTTCCACAATAACCCCTCCCATAATTCTTTTTTTGTTTTTTATATAACATATACCGATATATAATCCTTTCGACAGACGAATATTTATTCCTTCTTGAAAATATAGATTCTTCAAAATATTACAATATTTCGTTCCCCTTGTTTTACCAATTTTCAACAATATTTTTAATTATTCGTTAAACAAGCCTGATTCTTCAATCATCCATTCTATAAAAACGCCATACCCTTTTGTTGGATCATTTATTAATACATGTGTAACTGCTCCAATCAGTTTATTATTTTGAATAATAGGACTACCACTCATACCCTGAACTATTCCACCTGTATGTTTTAAAAGTTCTTTATCTGTAACTCGAATAATCATACTTTTATCATCTATTTTCGATTGTGGTATTATCTTTAATATTTCTATCTCATATTTTTCCATTCCCCTTGAATTAATTGTTGTCAATATATGAGCAGGACCTTCTTTAATTTCATGTTGATATGCTATTGGAATTTCTTCTGTATAGAAATCGTTTTTTATCTCTTCATTTAATATACCAAATACACCCAATCTGTTATTTTTTTCTAATTTGCCCAATGGTTTATTTACATCATAAAAAACACCTTTTATCTCTCCTGGTTTACCTTTTTTCCCTTCCTCAATTGAAATTATTTTAGATTTAATAATTTCTCCATCCCTTAAAGATAATATATTTCCCGTATCAATATCTGTTATTGGATGTCCTAATGCACCAAATTTTTTGCTACTTGGATGATAGAAAGTTATTGTTCCAACTCCAGAGGTTTTATCACGTATCCATAAACCTAACCTAAATTTATTGTCATCTATTGACTTTACTGGATGTAATTTAACTGTGTATTTTCTAGCATCTCTAATAAAAGTAAAATCTAATTCTTTACCTTCATGTAAATTTAATATTTCCTCTACATGTCTAGCATTTATTATCTTAGTCCCATCTATAGATAATAATATATCTCCTACTTTTATTCCTTCCTTCTCAGCAATATTATGTGTGTTTCCATAAATATCAGTAACATTTGCCGTTCCTACAACTAATACACCATCTGTATTTAATCTAACTCCTATAGGATGCCCACCAGGAATAACTTTTATTTGTGGTACAACATTTACTTTTATATTTTTATATGGAACTATACCAAAAGCTTTAAAATTTACATTTACAGTTCCAATATCTAAAGGTTCAAATTTAAAACTTCTATTTATTTTTAACTTGGATTGATCTACAGGTATTATTTTTAAAATGGAATCTTTTGTCATATCCGAGATAGAAATTAAGGTTGGTATGCTTTTATTCAAAATATAATTATTCCCTAAAGTTATATTATATTCTTTTTCAGACTGGCTAAATATTTCCATAAATAATATAGATGATATAAAAATACTGATTATGCATAAAATCAAATTCATCCTTTTTTTATTAATCAAAAAAAATCACTCTCCCACCAAAGTAAACTAATAGTCAAAAAGTTTTTTATTATTAAAAAACACCTAAGCTTAATTTGGCCTTTTTATAGAGTGATTATAATATATAAAATTTTATAAAATTGTAATTGATATCCTCATAATGTAATATCTTCTATAGAATAAATTATTTACTATAACTAGAACTAAATTTTTTTATCATTTCATCAGCATGTTCCAGTGTTATACTAGTGATTTCACCACCTAATAATCTTCCTAATTCATATAATCTTGAATTTTGATCTAATTTTTTTACAAATGTTTTGGTTGTATTTTCTTTAAATTCTTTTTCTATTAAAAAATGTGCATTTGCCATAGCTGCTATTTGTGGCAAATGTGTTATACATATAACTTGACGATTTTTCCCAATCTTACGTAAATTTTCTCCAACTACTTGGGCTGTTATTCCACTTATTCCTGTATCTATTTCGTCAAAAATTAAAGTTGGTATATTATCAACATGAGCTAAAATTGTTTTAAAAGCTAGCATAATTCTAGACATTTCACCACCAGAAGCTATTTTAGACAATGATTTTACTGGCTCACCTACATTAGTAGATATCATAAATTCTACTTTATCAATTCCTTTTTGAGAAAATTTTAATTCTCCATTATCATCTTTTGATAATTCAATATTGACACTAAATAATACCTTACCCATATTTAATGTTTCTAATATTTCTATTAGCTTAGTTTCAAATGTTTTTGCGGCTTTAATTCTTAGTTCTCTAATTTCCCAAGATAAAGTTTCTAACTCTTTTTTTTGCTGTGCAATTACATCTTTCATTTTTTCAATTTCTTCTTTACTATTAATATAATTATCCAGTTTTTTCTGAGTTTTATCTTTATATAATAATATATCTTCTATAGTATTTCCATATTTTCTTTTTAAATCATTAATAACATCTAAACGTTCTTCAATATTGTAAAGAGCTTCTGGTTGAAAATCAATATTATCACGATATATACGAATTTCCCTTATTAAATCCTCTATTATATACTGTACCTCTTCTAAAGAATTATAAAAATGTAATAAATTATCATCAATATTAGAAATACTATTTAATGCTTTTACATTTTTAGATATAATATCTAAAATTGATGGATTCATATTACTTTGATAAAAATCTTCATATAATGTAGTTAATATAGAGTAAATTCGTTCACAATTGCTTAGTAAAATTCTCTGTTCATTTAGTTTTTCTTCCTCATCTTTTTCTAAATTTGCAGCCTCAATTTCATTAATTTGATAATTTAATAAATCTATATTTCTCTCGCGCTCTTTATCATCATAAAATAAGGAATTTAACTTATTTTGTAGATTAACATACCTTTTATATTCTTCTGATAGTATATTTAATTTCTCTTGAATTTCTTCCCCTGCATAAGCGTCTAATAAATCGATATGAAAACTAGTATTTAATAATGATTGATGCTCGTGTTGCCCATGTATATCAATTAATTTTTCTGTAATCCTTTTTAAAGCCTTTTGACTTATAATTACACCATTTATCCTACATATACTTCTTCCATTGGCGTAAATCTCTCTTGTAATAATCAAAGTATTTTCATTATCTTTTTCAATACCATAATAATCTAGAATCTCATATATATTTTCAATATCTTTAGTACAGAAGACAGCTTGTATTCTAGCTTTTTTCGAACCAGATCTAACAAAATTTCTATCAGCTCTTTCACCAATAACCATATTAACGGCATCAATGATGATGGATTTACCTGCACCAGTTTCTCCAGTTAATATATTTAAACCATTTTTAAACTGTATATTAATTTGATCAATTAATGCAAAATCCTTAATTTCCAGTTCTAAAAGCATGATACCACCTCATTATTTTATTTAATCAAATTTTGAAATTTCTCTATTATTTCCTGCATTTTTTCTGCATCTTTAATAGCCACAAATATTGTATCATCTCCTGCAACTGTACCCATAATACCATCAAAATTTGCTGCATCAATTGCTGAAGCTGCTGCCTGTGCTGCTGCTGATATGGTTTTTAATACTAAAATATTACCTGCATAATCATAGGATACTATAACATCTTTAAATATCCTAACAAGTCTATCAGACAATACTGTATCTTGATTTTTTAATGTAGCATATTTATATTTGCCTGTTGATGATAAAACTTTTATTAATCTTAATTCTTTTATATCTCTTGAAACTGTAGCTTGTGTCACATTTAAACCTAATTTTTTTAATTCAGATGATAATTCTTCTTGTGTTTCAATTTCTTTTTCTTCTATAATTTCCAATATTTTTTTCTGCCTAGTATATTTCATATAACCCCTCCTAACATATTATACTTAATTATTAACTTATCAATTTTGATATTTAATTACTATTTGTATTTAATTCAATATGGGATTGTTCAATATTATTATAAATTTTTTCTATTGATATATCTTGCTTATCCCTAATATTTTTAAGATGAATCAAATATTCAATATTACCTTCAGGTCCTTTAATTGGAGAAAATGAAAAATTTGATATATGGAAATTCATTTCTTTAGCAAATTCCACTATTTCTGAAACAACTTCTTTATGAATATTTATATCTTTTACAACTCCTTTTTTACCTACATTTTCTCTGCCCGCTTCAAATTGTGGTTTGATTAATGCAACTATCTCCGCTGAATCATTTATCAAGTTTTTTACCACTGGTAATACTAATTTTAGTGATATAAAAGATACATCTATAGATACAAAATCAGCTAAATCCACTAAATCCTCGGGCTTTACATATCTTATATTAGTCCGTTCCATTGTAACCACCCTTGGATCTTGCCTTAATTTCCAATCTAATTGCCCATAACCTACATCAATAGTATAGACCTTTTTAGCATAGTTTTGGAGCATACAATCAGTAAATCCGCCTGTTGAAGCACCAATATCAATACATATTAAATCTTTCAAAATAATATTAAATTCTTTTATAGCTTTTTCTAATTTTAAACCACCTCTGCTTACATATGGAAAAACATTCCCTCTAATATCTATTTTTGAATCTATATCTACTTTAGTACCTGGCTTGTCATATTTTTGATTATTTACATATACAGATCCTGCCATAATAACACGTCGAGCTTTTTCTCTACTATCAAAAAATCCTTTTTCTGTTAAAAGAACATCCAATCTTATTTTTTCCATTCATACTATTCTCCTATTATATAACATAATTATTATACATTTCTAATATCTTCTTCATATTCTTTTACAATTCTTTTATAAATACTATCTACACTTAATCCATATATATCATAAAGTGTATTTGTATCACCATGTTCAATAAATTTATCAGGTAATGCAATAATCTTAATTTCCTTTAAAATTTTATTTTCATTTAATAACATTTTAACCTGACTTCCAAAGCCCCCAATTTTTGTATTGTCTTCAATAATATAAATATTTTTATGTTTTTTAACATTGTCTAGAATCAATTCTTCATCCATTGGCTTAATAAATCTAGGATTTATTAATGTAGATTTTATATTTTTTTCTATAGATAACTTTTCACATACCTTTAAAGCAGATGGGTTCATATGTCCTACAGCTATAATTAGTACATCATTTCCATCATTATAAATTACTTCTCCCTTACCAGTATATATATCACTTTTCATATTTCTATCAATAATTATAGCAGATCCCCTAGGATATCTTATGGCAACAGGTTTTTCTTGATTAACAGCATATTCAATCATGTATTCTAATTCTAGACCATCTTTTGGAGACATAATTATTAAATTAGGAATAGTAGATAAATAAGAAATATCTAAACTTCCATGATGAGTTTCTCCATCATTTCCTACTAAACCTGCTCTGTCAATTAAAAAGGTTACAGGGAGATTTTGCAAACATACATCATGTATGATTTGATCATATCCTCTCTGTAAAAAAGTTGAATAGACAGCAAAAAAGGGTTTATATCCCATAGCTGCCAATCCTGCTGAAAAGGTAACTGCATGTTGTTCAGCAATACCAACATCAAAAAATCTTTCGGGAAAATTTTTTGCAAATTCACTCAAACCAGTTCCTTCAGGCATGGCTGCCGTAATAGCCAATATTCTTTCATTTTTTTCAGCCTGTTTTACTAAGGACCTACCTGCTATCTCTGAATAACTAATAGATTTCTTTGTTGAAATATTTTTCCCAGTATCTATATCAAATGAGCCTACACCATGAAATTGAGATGGGAAATTTTCTGCAGGAGCATATCCTTTACCTTTTTTAGTAATTACATGTAATAATATGGGCCCTGACATCTTTTTACATCTCTCTAAAACTCTACAGAGTTCTGAATAATTATGACCATCTATGGGACCTATGTATTTAAAACCCATTTCTTCAAATAATATACCTGGTACAAAAAAATATTTAATTGAGTCCTTTGCCTTTTCTGCAGTTTTCATAACAGTTTTTCCAATTGCAGGTATATTATTAATTAAATTTTCAACATCATCCCTAACTTTATAATATATGGCATTTGTTCTTATATTATTTAAATATGTAGATATGCTACCAACATTTTTAGATATAGACATTTCATTATCATTTAATACTACAATAAGATTTTTTTTACTTTGTCCTGCATGATTTAATGCTTCAAATGCCATTCCCCCTGTTAATGCACCATCACCAATTACAGCAAGTATAGAATTGTTTTCTTTATTTAAGTCTCTGCCATAGGCCATACCTAAAGCAGCTGAAATTGATGTACTACTATGGCCAGTATCAAAATGATCATGTATACTTTCAGATCTTTTGGGAAAACCACTTATTCCTCCGTATTGTCTTAAAGTATTGAATACATTTTTTCTACCCGTCAATATTTTATGTACATAGCTCTGATGGCCAACATCCCATATAATCTTATCCTTAGTTGTATCAAATATTGTATGCAGAGCTAATGTTAATTCTACAACACCAAGATTAGAGGCTATATGCCCTCCCGTCTTAGATATAGAATTTATTAAAAAATGTCTAATTTCTTTTGCTAATATATTTACTTCTTTAGGGTTTAATTTCTTTAAATCATCAGGAGAATTGATTTCGTTTAAAAATTTATACATCATTATCTCCTCTCTTTCCTTTTCTATTATATTTCTATCCACAACAATATTTAAATTAATTTTTCTTCTAAAAACTTAAAGATTTATCTATATTAAAATAATATTATATGAATAGATTATCGCTTTACATTATTACGTGAATAGACAAAACACTCCTCCAGTTATTATAACACGAGATAAGAAAATTATCTTTTATGTGAAATAGTTACTCCTATTATATACTAATTTATTATGTATTTTAATAATATTAAATAAATTTAAAGCTGACAGCATTAATAGCTATCAGCTTAAACTATACAAGCACTTAACTAAATATTTCCTAGAACAGATTTCTAGTCTCATCTTCTAAATTAATTAAATTAACTATAATACTGTACCATTATAGCTAATACGAAAAGCATTATAACATATAATATTATCAAAATCAAATGACCAAGTTAGCTATGATTATACCCAAAATCGCTCCTGCTAATACCTCAATAGGTGTATGACCTATTAATTCTTTTAATCTTTTTTCAGTTATTTTCTTTTCTTTTCTATTATGTATATCTTCAATTATTTTATTAATTATAGCTGCTTGTTTACCTACTGCATGCCTTACACCTGCTGCATCATACATAATTACTAATGAAAATACTAAAGACATGGAAAATGTTGATGAATCAAAACCATGTGTTAATCCAATCGCAGTTGTTAGTCCCATAACAAAAGCTGAATGTGAACTAGGCATACCTCCCGATCCAACAAATCTTGAGACATTAAAGCGTTTATCAATAATTAATGTATGAACTACTTTTAGACATTGGGCTACAAACCAAGATAATATAGATGCTATAAATGTTTCATTGTTTAAAATAGATTCAGCTAGGTCCATGACTTCCCTCCCTATATTAAATTTCTCTACCAATTAAATACTCCGTTAGCTCATATAAAAATTTTGCTTTTTCCCCATAAGGTTCTAAACGTTTTTGTGCCTGATAGGTCAAATCTTTAACCTTATTAATAGATTTTTCCATACCATATAATGATGGATAGGTAAATTTACTTTGATCTTCATCACTACCTATATCTTTACCTAATTTTGATTTATCTCCTATAATATCTAATATATCATCTCTTATTTGGAAAGCTAAACCTAAACTTCTACCAATATGCTCCATATCATTTATTTGATTTTCATCCGCACCAGCTATTATAGCTCCAACTTTCAAAGGTGCTATTATAAGTGCAGCTGTTTTATTTAAATGTATATAATCCAATGTTTCCGCATCCATATCTTGGTTGTTACTTTCTATATCTACAACTTGACCACCTATCATTCCATTTATACCAGAAGCTTTTGCAATTACATTCATACTATCTATATATGGTCGCATATTTTTATGTTTTAAAGTCTCATTTATCATAATTTCAAATGCGTAGTTTAATAAACCATCCCCTGCTAATATTGCTACACCTTCACCAAAAACTATATGGTTAGTCAATTTACCACGTCTATAGACATCATCGTCCATAGCAGGCAAGTCATCATGTATTAATGAATATGTATGTATCATTTCTATAGCACAAGCATAAGGTAGTACTTTTTCTATATTAGTATCAAATATTTCATAAGATGCAATTGCTAATATAGGTCTTAGACGTTTACCGCCTGCCATAATACTATATTTCATGGCTTTGATTAATTTATCGTTTTTTGCATAAGTAATATCTAAATGTTTTTCTAATTCTTTACTAATAATTGAAATATACTTGTTTAATTTTTGTTCCCAACTCATTATTAATCCTCCAAATCCATAAAAGGAATATCTTTTATAATACCATCTTCTTCTATAATCATCATTACTTTCTTTTCTGCCTCATTTAACTTTTTATTACAAAATCTATATAAATCTATACCTTCTTTAAAAAGTTTTAAAGAATCATCTAAAGACAATTCTTTACTTTCCAATTGTTCAATTACTGACTCTAATTTATTTAAAGCTTCTTCATAATTCATCTTTTCCAAATGATTTTTCCTCCTTTATTATTCTTATTGCCCTTGCTACAATGCTACCATCTATTAAACCTATATTTAATATATCATTTTCTTTTACATCATTTATACTCTTTACATTACTTCCTCTTTCATCCATTACCAAAGAATAACCTCTAGAAAAGATTGATAATGGATTTAAATTGTTTAACAAACTTATTCTATTTGTTAATTCTTGATTTTTTTCTCTAAGTATTTGTTTTATTAATTTTATCAAATTGTCATACGTTAAGTCTAGATATTGTCTTTTATCATATATGTGATTCAAAGGATATTTAAAATAATAATTATCTTTAATAGAATCTAACTTTTCCTTTTTATATGATAATTTCATATTAATTGAAATTGCCAATCTTTTTTTATAGTTATTGAGGATTTCTAATACATTTTCTACTTTAGGTACCACAAGTTCACCTGCTGATGATGGAGTATGTGCTCTTACATCTGCAACAAAATCAGATATAGTATAATCTGTTTCATGACCTACAGCTGAAATAATAGGAATATCACTTTTAAATATGGCTTCAGCTACTATTAATTCATTAAAAGCCCATAATTCCTCAATAGAACCCCCACCTCTACCTAAAATAATCACATCTATTTTTTTCTCATAATTATTACAAAGTTCTATAGCATTTTTTATAGATTGAGCAGCATGCTCACCTTGTACTAAAACTGGAAATACATATAGCTCTATACCAGGAAATCTTCTATTAATAACAGATATTATATCCTTAACAGCTGCTCCGGTAGGTGAAGTAATAATTCCTACCCTCTTAGGTATGAAAGGTATAGACTTTTTCATTTCTGGATCAAAATAACCTTTTTTTTCAAGAGTAGTCTTAAGTTGTTGAAATGCTATATATAAATCCCCCATACCTGCAGAGCTCATATCATCTACATATAATTGATAAATGCCATTCTTTTCATACACAGAAATATATCCCCTAACAATAACTTGCATACCATCTTCGGGGATAAACTTTAGCATATCAACATTTGATTTAAAAATAATGCAAGAAATCTTAGCATCTTTGTCTTTTAGTGTGAAATATGCATGTCCACTACTGTGCATTTTATAGTTAGATATTTCACCTTCAATATAAATATTATATAATATTGGGTCACTTATTAATAATCTTTTTATATAATCATTAACTTCTGAAACTGTCAATGTCTTTATTTTCATTTGATATCACCTTATATTCTATCAATAATTTAATTGATATAGTATATTTATCAATAAATTTAATATTGCCTTTTTATTGAACATCTTCTTTTATATTTTCTTCTATTATAAATTTACCTAGTATACCATTAATAAAGGAATAAGAATCTTTACCACTAAATTTTTTTGCTAATTCAATTGCTTCATTGATAGAAACATTATAAGGTATATCATCATTATATAATATTTCTGCAATAGTTAATTGTAAAATAACCAAATCTACATTTGCAATTCTGTTTAAAGTCCATCCTATAGCATATTTTTCAATATAATTATTTATTTCAACCATATTGTCAATTGTTGTTTTTATTATATTAATTATATAATCTTTTTGTAATTCATCAACATCTTTATCATTAAGATGATAATTCAATATATTAATATCATATTCTTCTTTTATATGCATTTCAAATAATACCTGCATTGATAATTCCCTTGCTTCTCTTCTTGTCATATATAATCCATCCTTTTACATCAATTCTTTATAATTCAATATAAATATATAGTTAAATTATCTCAAGATAGTCACAACATTTTTTTATCTTTTGATGAATATAACATGCCCAATAATTCCATACATAATTCAAACTAACCCTCTGTTATCAGAGGGTTAGTTTGAATATATATTTTTAGTTTTGATTATTAGTACTTTCATTTGAATTTTCTTTAGAAAAATCCACGCCTTGAATATTAATGTTCACATCAATAACATTTGTACCTGTCATGCTTTCAATTGTAGTTTTTACATTGTCTTGTATCTTCCAGGCTATATCCGGTATTTTTACACCATAATCAACAACAATATATAAATCTATACTTACGCCATTTTCCATTACATCCAATTTTACACCTTTAGAAAGTGATTTTTTTCCTAAAATCTCTGCAATACCATCAGCCAAACCACCACTCATTCCAGATACACCTTGAACTTCAGTGGCAGCTAATCCTGCTATAGTCGCTATAACTTCATCAGCTATTTTTATTTCCCCATATTCTAATTCTTTTATTGAATCCATTTATATACCTCCTAAGTATAAAGCCTTCCATTATTATCATTTTTTTAATTATATCAAATTCAATCTTTATTGACAACAATTTTACTTTTTATTCATTATAGTGATATTATCCATTAATATATCTGTTTCTCTTCTTATTATATCAACAATTTGTGCTACATCTTTATCTTTTAATACATCACTATTAACAACAACATTAATAGAGTCATCAGTTATATAGACAATAGCATTTGTAAATCCTTTTGCCATTAACATATTTTCAATTAAAATTTCTTTTTCTGTATTAGAAATCATTTCAAGCTTTAAAGCCTGAGCTTGATCTCTAATATCATTTGTTGTTAGTTCATTATCAATTATATCATTTAACTGACTAACCATTTCACTGCGTTTTTTATCCCTTTCAAGTTTATTGGCAATGAAATACATATCATTGTCCATGAGTTTATTCGTAATATTTTCTGTAATCTGTGCATTAGTTTCCTGCGCCAAATCTCTTATCTCATTATAATCTCTACTATCTATAACTTCTCCAATATCAATATTCTCTTCTACTACTTCCTCCACCATATCCTCATTTTGGTAATTCTCCTCTTTAAATACTTCCTCTTCCTCATTATCTAAAAGTATACCGCTTTCTTCTAACATGGTCATCCTGTATTTTTCCAATTCACTAGATGTCTGTAAAAAAGATTGTTTGTTTAAATTATAGTTTACATAACCAATTAAACCCAACATAAGTACTAAGGAAAAGATAACAAATTTTTTTCTTTTCACATTTGAAGATTTCATTTTAATTCTCCTCCCATCAATTTAATATATTTCTACCTTATGCCCAGGTATTTGTAATACAGTTTTAACAGCATTATATAGTTTTTCTTTTACAACAAGATCTTTCGCGCCATCTGCTACTACAATAACACCATTTATTTTAGGTTTTATTTCTTTTAAAATGAATACCTGATTACTATTTGACCCATTATTCATGGCAATAGTCTCTGTTATATTTTCCGAATTTAATATTCTAACTCCTCCACCTGAATCTTTTTCTTCTGTTATATCTGAAGACTTGGTTGTATTAAATGCAGGTATTATTTCTGTGCTTTCTTCAAAAGTTACCATCACCTGTACTTCACCTGCATTTTCAATTTTTTCTAGAATTTCTTTTAATCTTGCTTCAATTCTCTCTTCATCAGTCTTATATGTTAATTCTGTCATACTTATATTGTTTTCAGTATTATTATAAACAGTTTTAGAGGTTTTTTTAGAAAAATCCTTTGAAACTATTAAAATCATAATTGATATTGCTAATATAACTAAAATATTTGCTATATATTTGCGTGACAGCAAATCATTTAATATGTGTTTAATCTTTTTATTAACCATATTTATCTCTCCTTATTTTATTTATCTTCTAGTATATAAATATTAATTTTTTCTTTTTCAAGGCCATAATAATAACTTAAATCATCCTTAATCAAATCCCCCTCATAATCTATATTTATGCTATGTGCCTGCTGAGTATCATTATTTTCATTTAAAGTAACCTTAATTTTTATATCTTGGATTTTTTCATTGCTAATATTTTTTTTATTATCTGATGTCTCTTTTAATATTATTTCTATTCCTTTAATAATCCCTAAATTTTCTTCATCATTATCCTCAATTGATATCTCAATATCATGTACTGAATAATCAGCATTTTTTTCTACACGTTTTTTAATATGATCCTTTAAATTTTGTCTATACAATTCTATTATAGATTCTGTTTCAAAATAATTATTATAAGTTAATCTTTTTTCCATGGTATTATATTCTAAATAATCTGATATTTGTGAAATTTGTTCATCTATACTTTCATCTGGCTTAATAAAATCAATTATAGGTCTTATTATAGTAATCATAATTATCAAACTCATAACAAAATTTATGTACTTTTTATTATCATTATTAGGTATTAATATCTCCATAAAAGTTAATAAAATAATTACATATACAATTGTAATAATCCAATTCCTAAGTATATCCATATAAGTTATCACCACCTATTTCATCATTGAAGTAATATTTCCAGCACTTACAACAGTTGTTACAATTATAAAAAACATAATAGCTAAAGAACTAATTACTCCAAATAGTACGATTAACAAATTGCTAATATTATTTAAGCAATCTATTAAAGCATTGTCACCTATAGGCTCTATTACTACAGTGGCTATTTTATAGACGATTATTAGAGATAATATTTTAATTAAAGGCATAAAACACAACATAAATAAAGAAAATACTCCAATAGCTCCAATTGTATTTTTTAATACTAATGAACATCCTATTACTGTACTCATTGCATCAGATAAAAAACCTCCTACTATTGGTATTAACTTATCTACAACAAATTTAGTAGTTCTTAATCCTAATCCATCTACTGTAGAAGCTGTAATTCCTTGAATAGATATTATACCTATAAAAACTGTTAAAACAAATCCCAAAATAATTATGGCAGATTGTTTAAGGAGTGATGATAATTTTTTTACTTGTATTTTGGAACTTAAACTATTTACTATGGATAAAACAGCTGAAAATAAAATTAAAGGAAATACAAGATTTTTTATAATAGTTCCAATAAAACCTATAGATGTTAATAAAATCGGATGTAAAAAAGCTGAACTGGTCAATCCTCCCATTGCCATTAACATGGTTAATAATATAGGTAATAAGGCCTGCATAAAATTCACCATTAAATCAATAGTCTCACTACCTATATCTATAGCTATTATAAAACTTTTAATAGTAATACTAATAATTATTAAATAACAAGTATTGTATGCCAATTTACTAATTACTTCTCTTTCAAAAGCATTTTGTAAGTTTTGTAAAAGAGAAGATAATAATGCTAGTACAATAATTTGTGTTAATAAACTCCAATTGGCTATTATTTCTTTAAATAGTATTTTTAAAACAGTTTTTGTAATATCATTTAATGAAACGATTTCTTCACCTTTAATCATTTGTAGAATAAGTTTTTTAATTTCTATCCTTGGAATATAATTTTCTAAATCCTTATTGACTTCATCTATTATCTCTTGTAATTCAAATATATTTAGTCTATCTATTTGGTCATGAATAATCTTTTCAGTAGTTAATAATTCCTCTACTGCATAAACAGTAGAAATGGAAAATGTAAATAAAATTAATATAATAAAACAAATTATTTTTTTCATATGCATCACTTCCTAGGGCATTATATTAATTATTAAATCCATTAATGATACTAAAATTGGTACAGCCATTACCATAATTAATATTTTTGCTGCAAATTCTATTTTTGAAGCAATAACTCCCTCACCAGCATCTTGACATATCTGTGATCCAAATTCTGCAATATAAGCGATACCTATTATTTTAAATACAATGCTTAAATAAATCTCATCTATACCTACTTTTGTAATTAATTGATTCAATACTTCTATAACAGTTTGTAATTTTGTTACTACAAATATAAAAATCAATATTCCTGTGACTAAACTTATATACATACTAATTTCCGGCCTATAGTTTTTTATCAACACAGATAATATACTTGCTATTATCCCTATTGAAACAATTTGAAAAATCTCCATATATATCACTTCCTTAATATAATTGGAACATTGTTTTTACTGTATCAAATAAATGACTTATGAGATTTATTACCATCATCAATACTACAATAATTCCTACTAATGTTGTCATCATCGCCTGTTCTTCACGACCTGCTCTTAGCAAGACCTGATTTAAAACAGAAACTAATATTCCAATAGCTGCGATTTTAAAGATTAAATCTACATCCATAGCCATGTGATTAATCCTCCTTATATAGTAATTCAATATATTTATATTAGATTATTAATTATTAATAGACAGTTATAATAATTGGTATAGAAAATTTTTAGGTATATTATTTTAAAAAAATATTACAACAATGGTGAGACCTAATAATAATCCTAGGTTTTTATAAAGTCTAGTATTTTTTTTCTGAGATATAAGAGATGATTCATAATTTCTTTTAATTCCAGCTCTTACTAAATCTATATGCTTTATCTGATCTTGAGTATTAGATATTCCTAGACCATTCCCTAAAGATATTAATAATTCTTTATCTTCTTGATTTATTTTTTTAATATTATTTGATTCATCTATTGCTTTTTTCCATGCTTCTGAAAAAATATATCCTTCTTTTCTAAGTAAAATATTTGCTGTATTTTCAAATATTCTTGTTATTTCTGAACTAGTTTTATTTGCTGTTTTAATCAATACTTCTGGAAGAGGAGTATTTGTGTATACAATTTCAGTCTCTAATATTTGTAGAGCATATATTAAATTTGCTAAAAATCTAGTTCTCTCTACAAATGTATTAGCATATATAATACCTAATGATGAAGTGCATCCTATTATTACTGCTGATATGCATATTTTAAATAACATATTATCTTCTACACCACCTTATTTACTATTGGACAATATAAAAGATTTTTAAAAGTATCACCATCTATAATTTTTTCTATTGTTCCTACACCTTTTTTATTTGATAGTATAATTATTCTTTGAAAAACAGAGTCTTTTACCAAATCTCCTATTACTTTTTTTTGCAAAATATCCTCTAATGAATTACCATGAACTGTAGTAATTAACTTGATTCCTGCCAATAATGCTTCATGAATAGCAAATGCATCATCTATTCTACCTATTTCATCTGTAGCTATTATCTCTGGCGACATAGCTCGTATTAACATTATCATCCCTTTTGCCTTAGGACATCCATCCAATACATCCGTTCTTAGACCTAAGTCATTTTGAATAATACCTCGGTAAGCAGCACCTATCTCTGACCTTTCATCAACTAATCCAATTTTTAATCCTTTTAATTTTAAATCTGGCATTCCATTGCTCAAATTTCTAATGATATCTCTTAAAAGAGTTGTTTTACCACATTGTGGTGGTGATACGATTAATGTATTTAGAAATTCTTTTTTTTCATTTAAAAGATATTTTATTATCTTTGATGATATACCAATTTTTTCTCTGGCAACTCTATAGTTAAGTCCTGTAAATTCCTTCATTATTCTTATATCACCATTTTCTAGTACGACTCTACCTACTATTCCCACCCTATGTCCTCCTTGAATGGTAATATAGCCTCTTTTTAACTCCTCTTCTACCGAATAAATAGAATAATCACTTATAAATTGAATACAATTATCAATATTTTTTTTACTTACTATGTAATTGTTTTGATTTTCTGATGATGATATTTCACCTTTTCTAGTTATAAAAAAATCATGATTGTTAGCATAAATCATTAATGGTTTATTAACTCTTAGTCTAATCTCTTCTATAGAACTTTTTATATCCTTTGGAATCGTCACAATTACCTCTCTAATCTCTGGGCATAAGTATTCTTCTAAATACAAAGTGTTGCTTTTTTTAATAAAATTATTATCATTAGCTTTTAACATAACATGTCCCTCCTCTTATATATAATAGATATTGATAAAGATCCTAAATTATTCTTAAAATTTGCATAAAAAAATCAACATCATATGATGTTGATTTTTGAAAATTTACTTTTAAATTTATATATTTAATTATTCATCTTCTTCCATATGCTCATGACATCCATCAATACCACATCCACATTCTTCATCTAGATTAATTACATAATTACAATTTGGACAAGTAATTTCAGGATCTTCATCAAAATATAAATATTCATCTACATAAATATGCTCATCACAATTTGGACAATGAATTTCCATGAAATCTATATCATCATCCTCATACAATTCATCTTCTAATTCTGATAAATCTTCATCCAATGCTTCTATGTATTCAGCAATATCTTCCTGCTCTTCATCCAAAGCAACAATAGCTTCAGCAAAATCATCTAAGGTATCTATTATGTTCAGTAATATTTTACCCTCTTTAGAACTTTCTTCAATGTTTAAACCATCAACTAACCCTTTTAAATATGCAACTTTTTCAAATAAATGATTCATCATATTCCCTCCTTAAGTTAAATTCCATTTTATACTAGATAGTATAGACTAAAAAAATTTATTTATACTCTTGAGATATATTCACCTGTTCTAGTATCTACTCTTATAGAATCACCTTCATTTACAAATAGAGGAACTTGTACAACAGCACCTGTTTCTAATTTAGCAGCTTTTGTAACATTAGATGCAGTATCTCCTTTTACTCCAGGTTCAGCCTCTATTACCTTTAATTCAACAAAATTAGGTGGTTCCACCTGAAATGCTTTACCTTGATAAAATTTAATAATTGCATTATCATTCTCTTTTAAAAATTTAATAGCATCTTCAACTTGATCAGTAGTCAATGGTATTTGCTCATAAGTTTCATTGTCCATAAAATAGTATAATTCACCATCATTATATAGATATTGCATTTCTTTAGTCTCAATATGTGCCTTAGGAAATCTATCAGTTGGGTTAAAAGCTTCCTCTCTTGTTGCACCAGTTTTTAAATTTTTATATTTTGTTCTAACAAATGCTGCACCTTTCCCTGGTTTAACATGTTGAAAATCTAAAACTATATATGGTTCACCATCCATCTCAAAAGTAACACCTTTCCTAAACTCACCTGCTGAAATCATAATATCCCTCCATTTTTAATATTTTTTAAATTTCCATTAATTCTTTTGAAGTATTTGACAATACATGATACCCATTTTCTTTTACAACAACTAAATCTTCTATTCTAACACCACCAAAATTAGGAATATATATACCTGGTTCTATTGTGATTACCATACCTGGTTTTAGTGGTTCATCACCTTTAGTATTTATATGGGGTAGCTCATGAATTTCTAAACCTACACCATGTCCTAATCCATGACCAAAATATTCTCCATATCCTTCATTTGTAATAATATCCCTAGCTATTTCATCTAATTCTTTTCCAGTAATACCTGGTCTTACAGCTTTTAATGCTGTCTCCTGGGCTTTTAGTACTATAGAATAAATTTCTTTTTGTTTTTCGTTAGCTTTACCAACAATTACTGTCCTAGTCATATCAGAACAATAACCTTCATAAATACAACCATAATCTAAAGTTACAAACTCACCATCTTCTATTAATTTATCTGATGCCACACCATGAGGTAATGCAGATCTCAAACCAGATGCAACTATAAAATTAAAACTAGTACCAGTAGCACCCTTCTTTCTCATGTAAACCTCTAATTCTAATGCAATATCCTTTTCACATGCACCAGGTTTTATAAAGTCAACAATATACTTAAATGCTTCATCTGCTAATGATGCAGCCTTTGCAATATAGTTTAATTCTTCTTCTGACTTTATAGAACGTATTTTTGTTAATTCACCTTCTAAAGCTATTATAGATAAATTTGGTAAGTTCGAGTTTAATTCTAAAAAATGTCTATATGTAAAGAATTCATCTTCTACACCCATATTTTCAATATTTAGTTCATTTATTATATTAGTCAATGGTTCTGATCTACCAATCTCTATAATATCATAACCTTTACATTCTTCCTTTGCTTGGCTAACATACCTAAAATCTGTAATAAATTTAGCTTCATGTTTTGTAACAATAATGAAACCAGTAGTTCCTGTAAAACCTGAAAAATATCTTCTGTTTTCAGGTTTATATATCAATATTCCATCTAAATTTTTATTTTCTAATATTTTTCTTAAAGCATTTATTTTTGATAACATTTTAAGCCTCCTTGTTGAAATTTTACCCAGATATTATAACAATGGTAATATTTAAATTAGATGATTTTATTGTAGATAGGTTTAGAGTATGATTACTTCAGTCATTAGGATAATATATAAAACCCATATTATCATATCATATTATTTTTAAAATATATAGTTTAACTTTATAAAATCATTAAATTTTATTCATTTTATAATATATTCAACAATTTTATTAATGTCTTGGAATATTCTTTACCACATTTATAGCTTTGACAATATTATTAATTACATCACCTTCAAATTGAGCTGATAGAGTATATGCTTTTGAATAAACTTCACCAATCTCTGATACTACATATTTAGGAGGTTAATTATTTAATGTTAATGCCTTAATATCAGATATACATCTCTTACAATGACATACATCTTTATATTTCCTCAAAACATCATTTAAAAATTCATCCACAATAACCTCCATATAGTTTTTTATTTCATAAGCCATACTCCCACCCCTTTAATTTTAATAAAATATTTCTTGAAAATATGAAATTACTTCCATAGGATAGATTTCTATCTCTTCCAATCCAAAAGCATCATGCCCAATTACAACAACTCTGGGCATACTAACTTTTGCTTTTATACGCTTTCTAGCATTATCATATGAACCAAAACCAGTTATATAAATAACATCTTCTGTTTTTTCATATTTTATATTTATACTATATTCATGTTCTTTTATATACCCTAAGAATGGATTTTTAACTATTTTATTTAAATTTGATATTTTATTAATAAAATCTCTTTTCAAATAAGAATCAAAGTTTGGGGGGGAATAATCTGGCTCTATACCTAGAATAGATAAACTTTCTATGTAATTAATTTTGTATTCTCTTAAATCCTCTAGATAATTCATAATAATTGCATCCATATGTTCATAAATATCTATAATAGCTTCATCTACTGCTGTTTCTGATAAATAATTTGCCCTCATTGCATCAGCATTAGAAGAAACCATTTGATAATCAACTATGCATATATTATATATTGCCATTGTAAAAACTAATATAAACTTTCCTATAAAAAGACAGGTAACACTAATATAAGCTTTATTATTAGATATACTTTTCATAGTCATCCTACCTATATCTTAATTTTAATATGGTTTTAGCAGAATAATCTATTTCATTTGAAAAAACTTCAATTTCTAATAAATCACCTTCTATAATTTCTGTAACTTTAATATCCTTTATACCAACAGCTAGAACATTATTTTCATTGTCTTTATTTATCCTTACTTCATTTTTAGATTTATAAAAATATAATAATGTGTTCTTATTTGATCTTCTATTACCACTCATATCTATATAAAAAGTTTTATATATATCGTTTGATCCTTCAATAGTTTTTTTATCCGGATGATATTTTATCTTTAATTTATCACATTCTCTAATATTTTTTTCTATATAATTTAATACAATGCGTACATTATGTTTATAAGTCAATTCCTTTTCTATATCTTCCTGCATACTGAGATTTTGAATACACAAGGGAATAAATATGATTAATATGGAACTTAATATGGTTGTTGCTAAAATAGTTTCTAATAATGTAAAGCCACTTTTAACCTTAAACTTAAAGAGGGATTTCATTATAAGTTCCTCTATAAATATCTTTTTGACCCCGATCATAAATTATAGTTTCTAATATATATTCTTTGTTATATTTTTCATCTATTACTGTCACAATTATTTTATAAATTCCTTTATCTGGGCATTGTTTAATTATCATAACATTTCCATTATAACCATCCCTTGTAAAATTTATTTCTTTTTCCATCTCTGTACCAAAATATTCTTCATCATCATATATTAAATATACCTCAGATTTAATATATTCCATTATACTCTGTGCAGTTTTTATCATTTTATAATAAGAATCAGATTTGTTCTTTAAAAATACACTTTGCATAAAAGTTGTATAGATTACAATTAAAAGAGTATATATTATCACTAGACTCATTAATACTTCTATTAAAGTAAATCCGCTATCTTTTTGCATTTAATATTATCCTCCCCATAGGAATTATTTATATATATCAGATATTTGGACTTTTCCTGTTCCAATCATTACTTCTATCTTAATTTTCATTCCATGCTTATTAGTCAAAATAAAAAATCCATAATTGCTATTTCCATGTCTATTATATATAACCCTTGGAGAACTACCAGGCATTACTTTAATTCTACTATTAATTTCTTGTCTAAATGGGATTCTTCCTCTAAAAACCTGTTCCCTAATTCTAAAATTATCTGTTAATAATTCTAATCCATAGTCTCTTGACTCATCTATGCTCAATTGTTGAGCTAAATACAAAGCACTTTTTATCTCATTTGCAGTAATTTTTAGCAAATGATTGTCCCATACTTTTTCACCAATATGAAAAATGCATGTAAAAAGCAATCCTATTATAGCTGTAACTAATAAAACTTCAATTAGAGTCATTCCTTTTTTATTTCTTAATAATCTTTCCCTCTTAATTACCTCCTTTTCATAAGATTATTATTAAAAATAAATATTATTTTAAAATTTGATCATATACTTTAATATTTTTTTCTATATATAAGAATATACTTTATATCTCTTCTGATTTTTCTAACTCATGGAGCATGTATACAACCTCAGCTTTTGAAATTTTATTTGTTTTTCCTAAATAACTTTGAGATCTTGTATATTTTTTATACATCATATCTTCCGCAAATTTATCCCAATTAAAATTATCATTACCTGTAATCTTTTCCATAATTGATTCAATTTCCTCATATGTAATATGAGCATCTGGTTTATTTGATATTATATCTTTGGCAGAAATATCCCATTTATTAACTTTGGATAGAATTTCTGATAATTCTCTTCTAGTTAATTGGTTGTCTGGATTAAATTTCTGCTCCTTATCTCCTTTTATATATCCCCTTCTTAAATAGGTATATAATTCCTTTCTTGCCCAATGTCTAGAAATATCTCTTATTTCAACATAATTTTCATCAATCATTACAATATATTTTCCACCTTCATATATTTTGTCTGATATCTCTGCTGATATTTTTCCGTCTTCAATATCACTATAAATATATTTCCATTCATTGTCTACTAATTTATATATACCAGCTCTACTGCTTCCAAAATATTCAAAACTTAAAGTTAAAGGTTTATACAAATTTACTTTTTTTCTGTCATTTACCACACCAATATCATAGACCTTTGTAACAGGAATATATTTGCTTGAATTAACTGTAATAGGCATATCTTCTTTTTGTAAATACATATAGACCTCAGCATAAATACTACCTGCTGGAATATATAATTGTGCAGTAATTCTGCTTTCTTTTGCTCTCACTCCATTTATAATATTATAGAACTCATCCTCAAATTTAATTATATCTTCTAACATGGATATTCTTTTATAATTGATATTTCTTTTTCCCAGCTCCATACTAAAATCTTGATAATACTCACTATATCCTTTCATAAAACCATCTCTAAAACCATTAATAAAGCCCAATATATACTCATTATTTTCCCTATTTAATGTATATCGTGTTACTAAATTTTTTTCTGCTTCAAATTCATATAATGCTCTATTCCAATCATTTGTTTTTCCTTGTACAAAGTCTATCATAGCTTGAATAAATCCTGCTGTTTCACCTTGATCCCTTCCATCTCTAAATGCATTTTCTTTTAATATTCTTTCTCTATCATAATTAAACTCACTATAAGCTTTTTGATATTCATTTCTATATGCGTCCTTATAAGCTTTTATAAATGCATCAGAGTAACTTCTAGTGTCATTTTCAAGCCTATATTGTTTTATAATATATGTATCAACAGGTATATCCCTATTCCAATCACTTATTTTATTTAAATAAGCATGATTTACAGCATGTTTTCTTGCCAACAAACTTCCAAAATATGCTCCATGTCTTGATGCTAAATCCTCAAAACTTTCATCAATTTGTACGTTAGGCCTATCATATACATCATTATATGCCAACTGAAATCCTTCCTTGTATCCCTCTAAAAAATTATTTCTATAAGTGTATTTTTTTGTACCTAAGTTATAATCTTTTACAATATTACCCTTTTCCAATTTATATGCATTCTCCCAGTCAGCTTTTTTTCCATTTAAATAATCCTTTTGACCATAAATATATCCAGTGTTTTTTCCCCAAGTAAATCCATCTTCATAAGCCTTTATCTCTTCATTAGTTTTTGTGTTAGCAAAAACTAAAATGCTATTAGTAAATACCAATATTACAAGAATTGAAAATATATATTTAATTCTGTCTTTTTTCAAAAAATCAACTCCCTTAAAAAAGATAGATATTCTTTCTCTATAAATTAAGTTAATGTTAAATTAATTTTCATTATATAGTAATTGCAATTTATCAAATGAAAAATCACCTTTTAATTTATCTGAAAAGCTATTACTCTCAATATATATTCTTTGTAATATAGCTGGATAAGTTATTTCAATGGGGGGAATAATATCTACTGTATTCCATTTATTTAATGCCAATTGACTAGTTATAGATAATTTAAATTCTTTACCATATGCATCAATTAATATAATGCCAATATTATGATCATTAGTTTCATAAGGATAAACTGATATACTAATTAATTCTGGTTGTCTTTTTATTTCTATTGGTTTTCCTTCAAAAACTAAATTGACTTCACTATATTCTCTTGGCCTAATAAAATCATATTCAATCCTATTTGAATAGCTCCCTTGTATACTATTTGTATCTAACAATACCTTTCCATATACATCTTTAGGTTTTCCTACAAAAAAAATATTTTCATTTTCAAAACCATATAAATCAGTCATTATCCTTTTTTCTATATAATAATCTTCTCCAGCCAAAACATCTTCTACTTCATCATCTTCTTCATCCATAAACTCCTCGTATGAATTAAAGGGATTATTTATATCATCATGATCTAAAAGGTCTTGTCCATAATAAAAAAAGTTATAACCATCATTCATAATATGGTATTTATCAACAGTATCTAATGTGTAAAAATCCATTAAGAAACTTCCAGATAAATTTCCATCATGATTATTATTAATATCTATATTTCTTATAATAATTTTTTTTTCATATTCTCTAATATTTTTTAAAAAATCAATTAAATCTTCATAAGCTGTTTTATAGGTAATTTTAACTGAATGAACTTTACTTTCAGGATATATTTCATAAGCTTCTTCTTCATCCAAATTATCTTCTTCCTCATCCTCATCTATTAATAATTCATTGTTTGTTTCCATAAAATCTATAGATGATATTTCTATATTTTTATCTAAAATCAAATCATTTAACATTAGTATAATATCTTCTTGTTCTAAATTTCCAAAAATATACTTTGCTGAATCTAATATTTCATTTTCAAAATTTAATATATCTTTCTTTATAATATCTACCATTTCAAATTTTCTTTTCATATCATTGTATTTGAATTCTTTTTCTTGTCTATCATATATTAATTGAGTTAAATTTTTTTGAAAAGGTATATATAAAAATTTATAAACACTTGTAATAAAAATTATAATTCCAAATATAATGAGTAAATTTTTTTCCCTTTTACTTAGTTTCATCTGTAGCCACATCCTTTGTTATAAACCTTAATGTAAACTCATAGTAGCTATTATTTTCTGTAATTGAGGGGATAAATGCTTGATCAAAATAAACTGAATTTCGCAAATTATATTCCATTTGTGCAATATTGAACTTGTAAAAAGACCGACCTTTAATCTCTATAACATTATCATCTATCTTTAATTGGTCAAATACAATATCTTTTGGTATATTACACAGTATTTTATATATCAATAAATCATTAATTATATCTCTTTTTGTCAATTTTTTTTCTAATATTTCAATTTCTTTTCTATCACTCTCTAACTCAGCTAATTTTACATTTAATTTATCAATTTCATTCAATCTATTGATATTATCTTGAGACTCTAATATCTGATTCAATGCAAAAATATCTTTTTTAATAGCTCTTAATTCACTATATTTTAATATAGAATATAATATTATTGTAAAAGCAATAATAGTTATAAGGCTTAATATCAATATATCCTTTATATTGACCTTCTCCGGCTCTTTTATATATGGTTGAAAAAAATTAAGATCATACATATATCCCATCCCCCTTATTTTCTTATAAGTGCAGCTATGGCATTTACATAATCTACAATATCTTTTTCATTTATTTGGCTATTTATAAAATCTATATTATCTATATTTTTAATTTTAAAAGTAGGTATATTAAAAGCATTAGACATATATTCCTCTAAACCTTTTATATTAGCTCTCCCACCATATATAAAAATATTATTGATGACATTAGTAGGATTTCGACTAGTATAATATTTAAATACATGATTAATTTGTTCAATCCAAGTATCTATATTAAATTTTATATTATGAATATTAATTTCAGATAGATTATTATATATTGATTTATCCTCCAGATCATTGGCACTGGCAATTTCATCTAATACTGAAGAAATATTTTGTAGATTGTCCAAACCTAATCCTAAATGATTAGAAGATATAATATTTAAATCAATTTCATTTAAATCAATTATTCTACTAAATTTATATATACCTTCCTCAACAATAATAACATTTATATGACTATGTCCTAAATCTAATATGGCAATTGTATCTTTATTATTCATATTATTAATATGAAAACTAGAATTAATTAACTTGTTTATTCCATTACTATGAAGATCTAAAGCTATTGGAGTTAGGTCTAAAAACTCTAATAATTCAAATATATCTGATGCTATTTCTCTAGGTAATGCAACAGCTAAAATACGTATTTTTTCTATCTCGTCTTCAATGAAGTTTTCTAAAAATTTATATTGAATTACATATTTTTCTAATTCGATAGGCATATATTGTGCAATTTCAAAATAGATCATATCTTCTAAATCAGATTTATTAATAAGGGGAAGGGTGATTTCTCTTGATATTACAAAACTACTTTCTATGGTACAAATAGTTGATTTTATGTTTATTTCATTTTCTTGTAAAGCTCTTTTTAAACATTCTTTAATTTCTAAAAGATCGTTTATTTTTCCATCCATATATATATTAGGAGGAGTTGATATTTTAAAATTGTTTAATATACTTATTTTATTATTTTCATATTTTCCTACAATTCCCTTTGTACTATGACTGCCAATATCAATTACTAATATCTTTTTATTAATATTATTTGGAGTCAATTTAAATTTTTTAAAATATTCTTTTATATTTTCATATTTACTTAAGAGAATTTCTTTAAATCGTATTTCTTTCAATATCCTAACCTCCGTCTAATTTTCACAGTAATATAAGAAAAAAACCAAAAGAAATATTTCCAAATCATACATAAATTTATTTTACATACTATATATAAAATTTAGATACCAATATATAATATCTTCATAGTGAAAAATAGCTATAGCAGTGGATAATGATATAAAAGGACCAAAGGGAATACTATCTTTTCTAGTTTTTATTTTTGTAAGTAATAAACCCATAGAGAATATACTTCCTATAGCAAAAGATAGAAATGATATTAAAACAATTTTTTTCCAACCTAATAAAAATCCCAACATAGCCATTAACTTAATGTCTCCACCACCCATACCACCATTTGAAACAATGGCTATAAGTAGAAAAAAGCCACCTCCAATTAAAAAACCTAATAAAATATTTATGGTATCTATTGATTCTTTCATAAATACATACATAATTAATCTATATATTAATCCATATCCAAAGCCTAATAGTATAAATTCATCTGGTATAATCTTGTAATCATAATCAATAAAAGTAACACAAATTAAAATGCATAATAATACAAGATAAAAGAAATATTCTATACTCAATCCAAATTTTAAGAATAATAATAAAAAAATAATTCCTGTTAATATTTCTACCACTAGATATCTAGGAGAAATTTTTGTCTTGCAATATCTACATTTTCCTTTTAAAAATATAAGACTAAATACAGGAATTAAATCCCATAGACTAAGTGGAGTTTTACAATGAAAACAATGGGATGATGGTGATACTATTGACTGTTCTAAGGGAATCCTATAAATACATACATTTAAAAAAGAACCTATAATTAATCCAATTGAAAA
>JAAYNB010000163.1 GCA_012521085.1 Clostridiales bacterium
AATTTATAAAAACATTATACTAAACCAATGTTCTACAATAAACAAATATAATATTCTATTAATTATATACCCAAAATAATATATTATAATATATTATATCAGTAAATATACATAAATAGAAATAAAATAATAAAAAATTTTTAAAAAATAATATACAAATTTTGCATCTTGATTTTTTAGACTTTTTTATACTTTAAGAATCTTTAGTTAAAGTTAAAATATCTAATATGATATTATAGATAAATATGTAAAATTTTGATATACTATAGCCAACAAAGATATAAATAGTATCTTATAAAAAAATTATACAAAGGAGATGAGTATATGTCCCTACAAGATTTACTGGCTGCTTTGGCAGTAGTGGTTAATGGCCTACCTCAGGGTCTATTAGCCCTTACATTTGGCTTTGCAGCATTTCCCACAGCTCTAGCTTTTATAATAGGACCTGTTGGAATGGTATTAACCAATCAAGTTGCACCTATTTCTTTTCAAGCTGAATCCATTGTATTGGCAGGGCAGATGGGGAAAGATAGAAATGAAAGATTAAACATAGTATTTTTCACCGGTATAGTAATGAGTATAATAGGAGCTTTAGGACTTTTAGAACCTACAATAGACTTTATAGGGCCATCCATATTAAATGGTATGATGGCAGGAGTCGGAATTATATTATCAAAAGTTGGAATAGAAATGGCGAAGGAAAATAAAATAGCCGGAGGAATATCTTTAATAACTGCAATACTTACATATTTTATCACTGAGGATTTAGTATATACCATAGTCATAAGTGTGTTTTTAAGTTCAGCAATATGGTTGTTTTTAAATAGAGACTCAGAAAAAATTGAAAAATCGGATATAAATTTAGAATACGAAAAGTTCATACCTTTAAAAATAACTATTAGCCCAGAAATTATAAGAAAGGTATTGGGCCTTGTAACATTACAAGTAGGAGGCAATATAGCCTATGCAAGTATTACAGGAAGTTTAGCAAATAAACCTGTAAATATAGATATGGTAACATTATATTCAGGAATAGCTGATTCTGTAAGTGCCTATTTTGGTGGAGGACCTGTTGAATCCATAATCAGTGGTACTGCTGTAGCACCTAATCCACAGTTAAGTGGAATCTTGATGATGGGCATAATGGCTGTAATTCTTTTAGCAAAACTTTTACCTAAAATAGCAAAATATGTTCCAAATCAATCCATTGGTGGTTTTTTATTTGTATTGGGAGCCATTGTAGTCTTTCCTACGAATATAGCATTAGGATTAGAAGGAAGTCCTATATTAGGTGGAGTAACAGCCATAGTAACGTCAGCTACAGACCCATTTATAGGCATGATAGCAGGTATATTTATTAGATTTTTAATGGGTATATTTTAAATAATGAGAATGTTTTAAATATAAAATATTTTAATTAGAGGGGAAGTAAATATGATGAAAACCTATATTTTAAATGTAGCTGGAGTAACAAGAGAGTTACCTATTGTAAAATTAACGGATGATCTGAGTATTGCAAGTTTTGTAATATTAGGAGATGTTGAATTAGTAGTAAATGCGGCATCAGAATTGGTAAAGAGAATGCCAGAAGTAGATGTATTAGTAACAGCAGAGGCAAAGGGTATCCCCCTTGTCTTTGAAATGGCCAGATTACTAAACATGAAAAAATATATTGTAGCCAGAAAAAATGTAAAACCCTATATGAAGAATCCAATTGTAGATGAGGTAGTATCTATAACTACTCAGAAAAAACAAATATTATGCTTGGAAGAAAAAGATGTAGAGGCCATTAGGGGAAAAAGAGTGGCCATTGTAGATGATGTTATAAGCACTGGCGAATCCATAGAAGCTATAGAAAGATTAGTGAAAGCTGCTGGAGGTATTGTAACAACTAAGGCATCCATATTAGCAGAAGGAGATGCAAAAGACAGAGATGATATCATATATTTAGAGTATCTACCTCTATTCTAAATATTTCAAAAAATCCCTTGACAAAACTGAATAAATGGGCTATTATAATGATAACGATTATCATTATCGATAAAAAGGAGAGAAATAAAATGAAAGCCTTATTAGTTGGAGCCGATCGTTTGGGAAATATTCCAGAGGCATTGTCCGAATATGGTATTAGTGAATACACCCATTGGACAGGCAGAAAAAAGGGTATGAGAAATATGCAAGTACCACCTACTACAGATATGATCATAGTCTTTTATGACTTTGTTGAACATAATATAACTAAAATAATTAAGGAAAAAGCAAAGCAAAGTGATATACCATGTGTTTTCTCTAAAAGAGCATGTAGTGACTTAATTAACAAACTGGACAATTGTCGAGATTGTAAATTAAGAAAACTACAAAAAAATAATTAATAGGACAGGAGAGATACATATGGCTAAAGTATCAATTATATATTGGAGTGGTACAGGCAATACAGAAATTATGGCAGAAAATATTGCAGAAGGTGCCAAATCTGCCGGAGTAGAAGTGGAGCTACTAAATGTGAGTGAAGCAAGTATAGACAATGTTATAAATGCAGATGTAGTAGCCCTAGGTTGTTCTGCAGCAGGTGCTGAGGAATTGGATTATGATGAAATGGAGCCTTTTGTTGAGTCTTTAGAAGAAAAAGGCCTATCTGGTAAAAAGATGGTACTTTTTGGTTCCTATGACTGGGGCGATGGTGAAT
>JAAYNB010000016.1 GCA_012521085.1 Clostridiales bacterium
ATATTATTGCTTCTAGAAATATGGATAGTATTAAATAATATATAAAAAATAAATATAAATATAAATTATATGCTCCCCCTATAATAAATAGTTTTCACTATTTATTATAGGGGGAGCTTTTTCTTAAGAGTATGAAATAAGAGCATTGTACAAACGGAGTATAAATTTAGTATATTATAAATTTAATAAATTGTTTAATAATTTATAATAATTTTAAAAAACTTATTGACAAAGTAAAACGCACATGATATTGTATGTATATACAAGTATATATGTGAAAATTAATTTCTTAATTATTAGAAAGTAAAACAATGTACTATTGTATTTTACTTGATTTACACTTAATTAGTCATAATTAAGTAATATTATTTATTCCCAATAAAAACGTTTTCATGAAATAGGAGGTTAAGGAGAAGCAGAAATAACTAAAGCATTTTGACAAAATTTATTTAGCTCTATTAATCTTATTAAGTGAATATTTGACATATAGCCTAAAAAATTTATCAGTAATAGAAAACAATATCTTATCTTGTATATATACTAATATAAATACAAACATATATATATGTTTTCATACCCAATAATATAATAAAAGAAGTACCAATAATTTACATAACTTGTCGACAGTCATGATATGCTGTGCAGGATTCAAAGTTACTAAGGAAACTTTTATGTTTTAAAAATCATTTTTAAAAGATAAGATATTAAAATTTTAGGAGAAATGAAAATGTTAACAGTGGAACAATTGGCAAAGAAATTTGATATGGCGATACTAAATCAGGATACACAGGAGGCTGCCATACGTGAAGCTTGTAAAACAGCAAAAGAGTATAATTTAGCTGCTTTATATACTCACTATGTTGATCCCATATAGTAGCAAGTGAACTGAAGGGAACAGGGGTTTATGCAGGTGTAGCAGTAAGCTTTCCCTATGGAACTAACACTTCAAAAGCTAAATTTATTGAAATTGAGGAAACTTTAAGAATGGGTTGTGCTGCAATGGATATGGTTATAAATTTAGGTGCTTTGAAGGATAAAAATTATGATCTTGTAAAGTATGAAATAAAAGAATTAGTAAACATGTGTGGAAAGGATGCTTTATCAAAAGTAATTTATGAGTTATGTTTCCTAATTGATGAGGAAATAGCAATATTGACTCTATAAATTATCAATAATACCATAAAATCATATATACACATGTATATAACTATATAAGCTAGCATGGATATGATTTTATAAATTTAATTAGAGGGAGGTAGATACTGCAATAAATGAAAACGTTATTATAGAAAGGGGGAGCATACTAAATAACTCATGATGAATACTTTGATTTTCACCAATAAAATTTAAAAAACAGATTGTATAATTTTTTAAATACTTAGGTTAATTTGGTGCAACTAAGAATTATTGTTAGTCTAGGAGAATGAAGTAAAATTTACAAGAAAAGCAGGAGGTTTATTATGGGAAAATATTTAGTAGGTATTGATGAAGGTACGACTGGTTGTGCAACATGTATATTTGATTTAGAAGGAAATATGGTAGCCAAAGAATATCGTGAATACCCTAGTTATTATCCAAAACCAGGCTGGGTTGAACAAAAAGCTGATGAGATTACTAATGCTCTATATGATTCGTGCAAAGCTGCAATTTTGAATTCAGGAATAGACCCAACAGAAATCATTGCAGTAGGTCTTTCAAGTCAAGGTAGTGTTACAGGACCTGTAGACAAGAATGGAAATTTACTAAGGGATTTCATTGGTTGGCAAGATGTTAGGGGAATAGAAGAAGTAAAGGAAATTGAAGAAAAAATTTCTAGAGAGGAATTATATAAAATAACAGGTCATCCTCTAGGAGCAATGTTTAGTATCAGTAAAAATATGTGGTTCCGTAAACATCAACCTGAACTATATGAAAAAACAGCTATGTTTACTACTAATCAAGATTATTTCTTAAAACAATTTGGTGCAGATGACTATTTTACAGATATATCATCTGCAAGTAGAGATGGTTTCTTAGATGTAGATAAACATGAGTGGAGTCAAGAGATTTTCGATTTATTTGATTTTGATATAAATCAAAGACCTAAGATTGCTGATGGTGGACAACCAGTAGGGAAGGTAACAAAATCTATTTCAGAAAAAACTGGTCTACCAGAAGGAACACTAGTATGCGTTGGAGCACATGACCAGAACTGTTCTACATATGGTTGTGGTGCTGTTGAAGATGGAGATGTAGCAATGGTTATCGGTACCTTTGGATCTTGTTTTGTAGTATCCGATGAACCAATACGAGACCCAAATGGTGCATTAGTAGTAAAGGGTAATGTTGGTCCAAAGAACTGGACAATTGAAGCTTTTGCAAATACAGCAGCTAGTAGTTATAGATGGTATAGAGATACGTTTTGTGGTACAGAAGCTGTTTATGGTAAATTGATAGGCGATGATCCATATAATATGATTAATAAACAAATAGAACTAATGAAACCTGGTGCAAATGGAGTTGTATTCTTACCTTACTTGCAAGGGAATGGATTAAGAGCTAACTTTAATGCAAAAGGTGCATTTGTTGGTATGAGCCTTGGTACATCAAAGGGTGAAATGGCAAGAGCAGTTATGGAAGGTGTATGTTATGAAATGAGAGAAATCTTAGAAGCTCAAAGTAAAGCTGGTATTGAGATTGACAGCATTAGAGTAACTGGCGGAGCATCCCGCTCACCACTTTGGGCACAGATGCAAGCTGATATCTTCCAAAAACCTATTTACACATTACAAACAGCTGAAACAGCAACACTTGGTGCTGCACTTTATGCAGGTGTTGGAGCAGGAGCTTATAAAGATTATAAAGAAGCTACAGATATAGCAGTTCGCGTATCAGGACAATACGATCCTAATCCAAAATTAGCTGATGCTTATACTGAAAGTTATTTAAAATTTGTAAAAGCTTATCAAGCTTTAGCAAATGGTGGAGTATTTTAATAAGTCATAAATATTTCAACTAGATTTTGAAAGAGAGGATAAAATATGATAGATTTCTCAAAGCTAACAAAAAAGGACCTGGGTAAGTATTTTGATTACTCAGTATTACCGAAGGATACTACAGAAGAAGAAATAAGACAAGGTTGTAGAACGGCAATAGAATACAATTGTCAGGCATTTTGTTTTTCATCATCTTATTGGACACCTGTAGTAGCAGAAGAACTAAAGGGTACAGATGTATTAGTAGGTGCAGCTATAGGCTTTCCATTTGGGCAACAATCCAGTGCAGTAAAGGCATTTGAGACAGAGGAAGCAGTTAGAATGGGTGCAACAGTACTTGATAACTGTATGAATGTTGGAGCATTAAAAGACAAAAAATATGATGAAATATTACAAGAATTTAAAGAATATAAAGAAGCTGCAGGTCCAGCCATTACAAAAATGATAATAGAAACAGCCTTTCTGACAGACGAAGAAATAGCAACAGCTTGTAAATTAGTGGCAGAGGCAGGAATAGACTGGGCTAAATCTTCTAGTGGACAATATCAAGGCCCAACATTAGAACAAGTATTAATAATGGTGGACACATTAAAAGATACAGATACAAAGGTAAAAGTATCTGGAGTTAAATTCCCAAGACCACAAAATGCATATACATTCTTAATGGCAGGAGCAGAATTAATAGGTTCACGTGCAGTTCCAGAAATAATAGATTCTCTTGATACTATGAGAAAAATTGGTATGATACCAGAGTATAAAGCTGATTAATTGTATCTAAAAAAGCTGCATAAATAAATTAATTTATTTATGCAGTTTTTTAAATCAAATAAATTAAAGGAAATTATATTGACAAGATAGATTAAATATATTATTGTATGTATATACATGTATAAATCAATTATAACCTGACATGAAGTACATTAAAAATATGATGATAAGGAGAAATAATATGGCATTGTCTAAAGAGAAAATGAATTTTCTGGAAAAGAAAGCCTATAATATTCGAAAACATATTATAGAAGCATGCATAAACCATGGTGATGGCCACGCAGGTTCATCATTATCTTGTACAGATATTTTGGCTGTCTTATATATGGACATTATGAAACTTGATGTAGATAATCCAAAAAGTAAAGACAGGGATTATTTTATATTAAGTGCAGGTCATAAATGTCTTGCTCTATATGGCACTTTGGTAGAAAAAGGCTTTGAATCTGCCAGTATTATGGATACATATAACCAATTGGACACACCAATTCCTGGCCATCCAGATAGAGATAAGTTTAGGGGTGTAGATTTTAGTACTGGCTCATTAGGCCATGGACTTCCCTTAGCTTGTGGATTAGCAAAAGGACTTAAATTGAGAAATCAATCCAACAAGGTGTATGTACTAATGGGTGACGGTGAACAGGGAGAAGGTTCTATTTGGGAGGCAGCAGCTTATGCATCTCACAATAAACTGGATAATATCATAGCATTTATAGATAAAAATGGTCTACAGATTAATGGTACTACCAAAGATGTACTTAACACAAATTCTCTTAAAGAGAGATATGAAGCCTTTGGTTGGGAAGTAAAAGAGATAAATGGTCATGATGTAAAAGAAATACATGAAACTGTATCTTCTGCACCTTTTACACAAGGTAAACCTAGCTTAATAATAGCAAATACAGTAAAGGGTAAAGGATTATCCTTTGCAGAAAATAATCTGAGTTATCATCATTGGGATCCAGGTGAAGAGGAAGCCAATATAGCTCGTGAGGAATTATCAAAGATAGGAAAGAGGTGGCATAGTGAATAGAATAGATCCAAGAAAAACTTTTGAAACCACTCTTTTAGAATTAGGCAAAAGCAATGAAAATATTCTGGCAGTATCTTGTGATTCAGCTAAAGGTGCTGGTATGAGCAGTTTTATAAATGAGTTTCCTGATAGATATATAGAAGTAGGTATATCTGAACAAAATGGAGTAGGTATTTGTTCTGGACTATCCCAGGTGGACTTTATACCTATCATTGCAGTGATAACACCATTTCTAACTATGAGGGCTTATGAACAAATTAGAACTGATATTGGTTATATTAATGCAAATGTAAAATTGGTGGGATCTGGTGGAGGTTTAGCATATTCAACTCTAGGTTTTACCCATGAGGCTATTGAAGATATTGCTGTAATGAGGACCATACCTAATATGACCATATTATGTCCTGGTGATGGATATGAAGTAGACCAGGCATTGAGATTAGCAATAGAACATGAAGGCCCAGTCTATATTAGAATGCCAAGACATGGTTTATTACCAATAAGAGCAGCAGAAAATAGAAATATAGAGATTGGTAAATCAGAAACCATAGTTGAGGGTGATGATGTTTTAATCCTGGCTACTGGAACTATGGTAAGAGAAGCTGTAGATGCAGCTAAGGAATTGGAGGCATCTGGAATAAAGGCAAAGGTAGAATCTTTTATGACAGTAAAGCCAATTGATATGGAAAAATTAGTTGATCTATGCAAGTCCTATGAACATATATTTACTGTTGAGGAACATTCTAAAACTGCTGGTTTTGGAAGTAGTGTAGCTGAGATATTAATATCTGAAAAAGATATGGGACAAGTTCATATTTTAGGAGTAGAGGAAGGCTCAACTAGAGTTGGTCCATATAGAGAGATACTGGAGGTGTATGGATTGACTGGTGAAGGAATTGCTAAAAGTATAAAAGAAAAATTAAAATAAATAATAAATTTCAGGAGGAGTAATATGAATAAAAATATTAATTTCAATTTAGCATCATTATTAAATGATGATGTTAATATAGTAACTAATGAAGAAAAATATGTATCAAGAGCATTACACAAAGAAATTAGTTTTGAAGAGTTTATGTTTTTATCAAAGGCAGTAAAAGTAATTGGTGTAACAGATAGGTTTAAGGATGTTATAGATTATTTTAAAGTACCAGAAAATGAAACACCTGCAGGTTTTAGAATTGAATACAATATGGCAGCTAATAATAAAATAGAGATAGATTTAGTAAGGGATATAGCATATGATAAAAATGGAAAGAAAAGAGCAACTAAATTTATATTTTCCGCTGACAGTGCAAACCCATACGAAGTTGCACCTATAAAAGATTTAATTGGTAATTTAACATGTAATCCTGGTATTATATATGATTTATTTATTAATAATCCTGAAGCAAATGTGGGTAATAAATTCAAAACTAGAAATGAAGTAATGAAAGAAATAGGAGATATATTAGGGCCAGGTTGTGATATTAGTGTTGAAGTAAATGATCCCTTTGCTGATTTCAGTCAAATCTTAGAAGAGGCTGAAGAATTTAAGGAATTACTATCAGAACATAGAGTTGTAATTAAGGTTCCCCATACAGGTCCTGTAAATGCAGAAAATGTGTCTGAACTTCTAACAGGAGACAAGAAGTTTTCCCTAAGATATAATCAAGGTTCAACTAAGGACTTTTTAAGAGGCCATAATATTGCATTAAAATTACATGAACATGGATATAGAACAAACTTTACATTGATGTTTGAACCATATCAAACAGCAATGGCATTACAGGCTAAACCTTATTTTATAAATAGTTTTATTAGACATAGAATGATGCAAAGCACATATATAAAAGGTTTATTAGATGCCTATAATAATACTAATGATGTGGCATATCTAAAAACTATTAGATCATTCTTCATAGAGAAAGATTATTTAGGAAAAGATGAAAATGAAATAGATTTATTAGATGTTAAGACAATGGCTACTGAAATGATCAATTATAGAAGATTTAATGATAGAGAAGGTATAGATGGATTAGATGGGGTAAGACATAATTTAAGAATGTTAAGACATTGTAACTTACCAGATACAAAATTAATTATTTGTAGTATGGAAGGTTCTAGAAATTATCCAGAAATAGATAAATTGCTGACAGAAGAAGAATTTGTTGATATGGCAGATAAAGTTGTAATTACTGCAGAACCACAATATCTAGCAAGATTTACATCTGCAAATCAAGTGGTATCATATCAAAGACGTTTTATGAACGCAGCAAATGGTGAAAAATAATATAAATATTTCTTAAAGCTAAATCTCCATAATATTAATATAAAAATATAAAACTACCTTTTTTAGAATTTTACTGAAAAAGGTAGTTTTATAAATATATGGCCATTATAATCCTATTTGAAATGTTATTAAAACTTCTATATAATATTATTTAAGATAATATTATATAATAATTATTATATAGAAACATTTAACATTATTGCAACTTATGATAAAATATATGTTAAAGATGGAACGAAGATCATAGTATAAGTTATCATAATTTGACATTAAAAGGTTGTAAATAGCTAGGACTTATTAATATCATAATTTTTGGACATACATGGCATGATATTTGGGAATCTATGATTTTCTTTTTACAAAATAATATAATACATAAAAAGGGTGATAATATGTTAGATCGTTCTAGTTCAACACCTTTATGGGAGCAACTAGAAGATATCCTTAGGAGCCAAATAGAAAGTGGCAAATGGCAACCAGGAGAGGCCATTACTTCTGAAAATGCACTATGTAAAGAGTATAATCTAAGTCGAATGACAGTTAGATCTGTTATTAGTAGATTAGTTCAGGAAGGTCTTTTATATAGAGTACCTGGTAAGGGCACATTTGTCTCGGAACCTAAGATATTGGCTACTCCCTTACCCTATATGGGCATGAGGGAACAATTGGAAAGAAAGGGTTATAAAATTACTACTACTGTCCTTAGAAACGAACCTATTAAAGCAACAGAAAGGATTGCAAAAAAATTAGATGTAGAAATTGGCACAGATATTTATTTGATTGAAAGGGTTAGATCAGTAAAAAGCACACCTTTAAGTATGCAAAGATCCTATTTAAAACATAATTTTGATCCACCAATTGATAATTATAAACTGGAAAATGAACAGCTCTGTGATATTTTAAACTATGATTATGGTATAAATCCAACTAAAGTGGAAGAAACTTTAGAAATGGTCTTTTCTACATCTGAAATAGCTGAAAAACTGTCTGTACCACCATCCTATCCTCTACTATATCTACAGCATATTAGGTATATGGAAGATGACAAAGTAGAGTATTCAGAAATATTCTTTAAAGGAGATAAATTAAGATTATATTTTGAATATGATGGATTAAAAGATAGAAAACTTCAAAAATCGGAACTCTAAATATATTAGAGTTCTGTTTTTTTTATATGATTAGCTAATAATAGGGTATATATGTATTATAATTAATTATAAGTTAAAAATGTTATTGACCAAGAAGATGGTTAATGGTACAATATATTCATACATGTATATACAGCTACAAGGAGGATTAAATATGAATAAGGAGTATAGTGAGGTTATAAAAAGGGCAGGTAAAGAAGGGTTTGCCTTGGGAGCATTTAATGTTTTCAATCATCTTACTGCAAAGGCAGTAGTTGCAGCAGCAGAAGAATTAAATCTACCAGTTATTTTAGAGATGT
Source organism: Clostridiales bacterium (assembly GCA_012521085.1). GTDB lineage: Bacteria > Bacillota > Clostridia > Peptostreptococcales > Natronincolaceae > JAAYNB01. Next base: position 8,493 of record JAAYNB010000016.1, read on the forward strand.
CAGCATCTGTGGCAAAAAAATTAGGTAGTTTACATGCAATAAATCTTTTAAATCAAGTTAAAGAGGAAGCAAAAGTTCCTGTTATTATTCATTTAGACCATTGTACAGATTTAGATTTTGCTCTTGAATGTGTAGATAATAATTGGAAATCTATTATGTTTGATGGTTCTAACTTGACTTTGGAAGAAAATATTAAACAATGTAAAAAATTAGTTGAATATGCCAAGGGACGTGATATACACATTGAGGGTGAGGTAGGTGTAATACAGGGAATGGAGGATGGAGTTTTTTCTGAGGCCTCTAAATTGGCAGATTTTGATGAAACCGCATATTTCATCAGAGAAACAGGTGTAGATACTATTGCACCGGCCATAGGAACAGCCCATGGATTGTATAAAGGTGTACCTCATATTAACTATGAATTGATAAAAAGAATTACAGATGAATTAAATACTCCTGTAGTAATACACGGAGGAACGGGTTTAGGAAAAGAGGCATATAAAAAATTAGTAGAATGTGGTGCTGTTAAAATAAATGTTTCAACTGCTATAAAATATGGATATATGAATGGTATGAAAGAAGCAATAAATGCAGAAGGTGCTATTGAGGCTCCTCTTAAAGCAGATGATGTAATATTTGAATCTGTAAAAAAAGTAGCTAAAGAA
>JAAYNB010000164.1 GCA_012521085.1 Clostridiales bacterium
AGTGAATTCATTCACTGATTTATTCAATATTAATTGTACAAGGAGGTGTAAAGAATTAAATATTTATTTATACATTATCCTAAATGTACTACCTGTAAAAGGGCTAAAAAATGGTTAGATGAGAATAATATTGTATATAAAGAAAGACATATTGTTGAAGAAAATCCAACCTTTGATGAATTAAAGGAATGGATTCATGGTAGTGGATTACCAATAAAAAGGTTTTTTAATACCAGTGGTATACTTTATAGGGAGATGGGCCTAAAGGACAAACTAATTACTATGACAGATGAAGAACAGATAAAATTATTGTCTACCAATGGCATGTTAGTGAAAAGACCTTTGATTATTGGGGAAAATATTATTTTAGTAGGATTTAAAACAAAAGAATGGGAAAAATTGAAATAAGAAACAAATATTATTTAATCTAGAGATATGAAAAAAGGAAGGATGACTATTAATAAATGGATAGTGATGGTATAAGGATTATCTTTTTTTTAGCATTATTAATACTTATGTCAGCTTATTTTTCAGCAACAGAAACAGCTTTTTCTTCGTTTAATAGAATTCGTATTAAGAATCTTGCAGGTAATGGTAATAAGAGGGCAAAATCTGTATTATTACTATCAGAAGATTATGATGTACTTTTATCTACAATTTTAATTGGTAATAATATTTTCAATATTACATCTGCCTCCGTTGCCACAGTTTTATTTACAAGGTATCTTGGTAATAAAGGGGTTACTATTTCTACTATTGTAATGACAATACTTATTCTAATTTTTGGAGAAATATCACCTAAAAGTCTTGCAAAGGAAAGCCCTGAAAAATTTGCTATGTTTTCGGTTCCTGTTTTAAAAATATTTATATTTATTTTAAGACCTCTTAATTTTTTATTTAGGCAATGGAAGAAATTACTATCAAAAATATTTAAAATAGAAGATGATAGAAGTATTACCGAGGAAGAACTTTTGACAATTGTTGATGAAGTACAAAATGAAGGTGGAATTGATGAGGAAGAGGGGGAACTTATTCGTTCTGCAATTGAATTTAATGATTTAGATGTTAATGATGTTTTAACGCCCAGGGTGGATCTTGTGGCAATAGATATAGAATATTCAGATGAAGAAATTGATAGGCTATTTTATGAAAGTGGTTTTTCTAGAATGCCTGTATATGAAGATAATATAGATAATATAATTGGAGTTATTCATGAAAAGAATTTCCATAGATATTTAAAAGATAGTGATCAAACACTTAGAGACATTGTTAATCCTGTTATTTGGGCAACACCTACCATGAAAATCTCTAAGTTATTGAAACTATTACAAAAAACTAATTCCCATATGGCAGTTGTGTCTGATGAATATGGAGGAACATTAGGAATTGTTACACTTGAAGATATCTTAGAAGAATTGGTAGGAGAAATCTGGGATGAACATGATGAAATAATTGAAGAAGTTGTTCAAATAGGAGAAAATGAGTATAAGATATCCTGTAGTGCAAATATTGATAAGATTTTTAATCTATTTGAAATTGATAAAGAATATCCGTCTAATACAGTTAGTGGATTTGTAATAGGTGAACTTGGGAAAATACCTAAAGAAGGAGATACTTTTGTCTATGAAAATTTAAAAATTACTGTAACTAAGACTGATTCTAGACGAGTTTTAGAAATAAATGTTATAGTGTTAGAAGATGAAGATCAGGAGGAGGAATAAAGCTATTGGATAAGGATATAAAAAAGTATATGCTAATCTCCACCTATGTAGTAGTTTTATATTTAGCACTATCTAATATTAAAATAGTGCTAAATGCCTTTTCCAATATAATGGGCATACTTTCTCCTCTAATTATTGGAATATGTATTGCATTTATATTAAATATTTTACTCAACTTTATTGAAAAACGTTTTATAAAAAAACTTTCTGCTAGAGTAAAATGGATATATAATAATCAGCGATTAATTTCTATATTTATTACATATATCTTTACTATTGTAATAATAAGTATGATTATTTTATTTGTTTTCCCTCAAGTCATAGATAGCTCTAAAACTTTAGCAAATAAATTACCAAGATATATGGATTTATTAAAAGATTATTCAGATAGCTTACATATAAACTTGGGACTATCTAAGGAAATATGGGAGGACAGCTTTATTAGTTGGGATAAAATAGTCATGTCAGTAGGTGAATTTACTGCTAATACTGTTAATATTTTATTTGATTTTACTAAAACCTTTACTTTTGGAGTGTTAAACTTTTTAATTGGTATTGTATTTTCAATATATTTTTTAATTTATAAGGAAAAATTGGCTAGAATTGCAATGAATTTAAGTAGAGCATTTCTAGGTGAAAATATTTCTCAAGGACTTATTCATATTGCCAAGGAAATTAATGATACCTTTAGTAGGTTTATAGGTGGGCAAGTGACAGAAGCTTTTATTTTAGGCAGCTTGTGTTTTATAGGTATGATTATACTAAAAATACCCTATGCTCCTTTAATTAGTGTTTTAGTAGGCCTAGGAAATTTAATTCCTATATTGGGAGCTTATCTTGGAACAATACCTGGGTCCTTGATTATATTTATGGAAGAGCCTATGAAGGCGTTGGTATTTATAATTTTCATTATTATATTACAACAAATTGAAAATAATCTTATATATCCAAAGGTTGTTGGAAATGCCATAGGCTTAGATGGATTATGGGTATTTTTAGCAATTACAATAGGAGGAAGTATATTTGGTGTAATGGGAATGCTAATTGGTGTTCCAACAATGGCCATTATCTATTCCTTAGTAAGAGAAGTGACATATAAGCGATTAAGAAGCAAAAAATAAAAGCAGACCATTAGGAGCGGTCAGATAGGGATTTATAATTCCTGAAAAATTCGGCATAGTCGTTGATATTCGGCTATGCCGTTTTTTCGTTTATTTTGGTAAGTCGATAGCGCCAATGCAGTTATAAAAAATTTGAATCCGCTGGGTTCTGCGGCCATCTACCTTTTCAGC
>JAAYNB010000165.1 GCA_012521085.1 Clostridiales bacterium
AGGCATAACAAAAAGAGGGTATTATCATCATGGTATGGGCATGGGCAGAATGAGAAGAATGTTTTAATCAAAATTATTTAATTAATAAGTCCAGTATTGAAAAATACTGGACTTTATAGTATTCTAAAGGGTAATATATGGGTATTTGGAAGGTGAAAAAATCCTATGGATAATAATAAAAAAACCATACTTGTGGCTGATGATGAGAAAAATATTGTAGATGTGGTTAAGGCCTATTTAGAAAAGGAAGGCTATAAAGTATTAACTGCCTATAATGGAGTAGAAGTTTTAGAGATATTTAATAAATGGAATATTGATTTTATAATATTGGATTTAATGATGCCAGAGCTATCAGGAGAAGAAGTATGTAAAAAAATTCGTCTGGAATCATCTGTACCTATTTTAATGTTGACAGCTAAGGCTGAAGAAAAGCATCGCATTTATGGTTTAGATATAGGAGCAGATGATTATTTAGTAAAACCTTTTAGCCCTAAAGAATTAGTAGCAAGGGTTAGGGCTATTCTTAGAAGGGCAGAGGCATCTGGTGTAAAGTCTGAAATATTGGATTTTGTCAATGGTGATTTAATTGTGGATTTGAATAAAATGGAGGTTAAAAAACAAAATAGAATAGTAGAATTAACGGCAACAGAATATAAAATACTCAGTTTAATGGTTCAAAATATAGGTAAAGTATTTTCTCGTGAGGAATTAGTTGTAAAAATATTTGGATATGATTATGAAGGATATGATAGGACAATAGATACACATATTAAAAATATAAGATATAAAATTGAAGATGAAGAAAATAAATATTTTAAAACAGTCTACGGTGTAGGATATAAATTTATAGGAGATTGAAACCATGTTAAATAGATTAAGAACCAGATTAATACTATGGATATTAGTGGGGATTTTTTTATCCATTACATTAGTTAGTATTTTAACTAATATAAATGTATTAAGAAAATTTGAATTATATATGGAAAATGAGCAGGATGACAGATTTCAATCGGTGGTTCAATTAGTTCAAAACGCCTATACTACTAATCAGGGGTGGACAAAGGAAGTCTTTAACACTATAGCAGCATCTCCCTTAATTGATAGTTTTGATATTGAAATTAAAGACAATAATGATACAATTATATTTTCCTCCTATATGGAAAGTGAAGTGATTGATTATCATCATAATATGATGAATAGAATGGGTCGCAGCATGATGGGGGGAAGAGGTCATGGTATGATGATGAGAAGGAATACCAGGACTATAGAAGATTATGCCAATGATGAGAACTATATAATAGAAAATCAGGAATTAATATATAATGAAGAAAAAATTGGAGAACTTGTAATTGGATATATAGGGCCCTATCAGATATCTGAAAAGGATATTACATTTTCTAGGGATATAAATTCTGCCATATTATATGCAGCAATTATATCTATAATAGCTGCAATAATTTTAGGTATGTATTCATCTGGAACATTTTTAAAACCAATTTTAAAAATTACTAGAGCAGCTAATCATATTAGGGAGGGGAAATTAGATACAAATGTAGAAATAGATAATAATATAATTGAACTTCAGGAACTTGTCCAATCCATAAATCATCTATCAAAATCATTAAAAGAACAGGAACTTTTAAGAAGTAGATTAACCTCTGATATTGCCCATGAGCTTAGGACTCCCTTAACTGTATTACAAAGTCATATTGAGGCTATTAGTGATGGAATATGGGAGGCTACACCAGAAAAATTAAATATATGTAAGAATGAAGTTATAAGGCTCATAAAATTAGTGGAGGAATTAAAATATTTAAATGATATAGAAAATCATAATTTAGAATTAAAAATAGAAAAATATTCCCTATCAAAAGATATAAAAGAAATATCAGCCAGTTTTCAACATCAATTTGAAGAAAAAAATATAGAATTTAATGTATATCTAGAAGATGAGATAATAATATATGCAGATAGAGATAGAATTCGACAAGTAATTATTAATTTATTATCCAATGCTTTTAAATTTACACCATCTGGCGGAAAAGTTGATATGCAATTATATGAAGAGGATATGAATATAAAATTTATTATAACTGATACTGGAATTGGCATAGAAGAAAAAGATATACCCTATATATTTGAAAGATTATATAGAAGTGATATATCTAGAAATAGAGATACTGGAGGAGTAGGTATAGGTCTTAGTATTAGTAAAACCATAATAGAGGCCCATGGAGGAACAATAGAAGTTAAGAGTAAGAAAAATGAGGGAAGTATTTTTACAATCATATTACCAAGAAAATAAACAATCATATACCCTCTATATTAAGTGGGGTATATGTTCTTTTATTAATATAAAGTATTATTGAGAACTTGACAAAATATCTTATATAAACATATGAAATGGAGATGTTAAATAGAATGATTGATATTCCTATAATCTATGAAGATAATCATTTATTAGTAGTAGAAAAACCTGTTAATATTTTATCACAAGAAGATCATACTGGTGATCCTGATATACTTAGTTTATTAAAAGAAGATATTAAAATAAGATATAATAAACCCGGCAATGTATATTTAGGTTTAATACATCGATTAGATAGACCTGTTGGTGGCACTATGGTATTTGCAAAGACATCTAAATCTGCATCCAGATTGTCTAAAGAAATAAGAGATAGGAAATTTGAAAAAGTTTATTTAGCAGTTTTAAAGGGAATCCCCATAAATAAAAAGGACAGTTTAAGACATTATCTTTTAAAGGATAATGAGTATAATAGGGTTTTTGCTGTAAGAAAAGATACAAAAGGAGCCAAAGAAGCAATATTGGATTATGAAATAATAGATACAAATGAAAATTTAAGTCTGGTTAAGATAAATTTGCATACAGGTAGACCACATCAGATAAGAGTTCAATTTGCAAGTATAGGACATCCACTATATGGAGATCAAAGATATGGTATTAGAGATGGGAAAAATAATATAGCCCTTTGGTCATATGAAATTTCATGTACACATCCCACATTAAAGGAAAGAATGACATTTAAAACTTATCCTCCAAAGGTGGAGCCATGGAAAAAATTCAACATATTTAAATCCAAGTTTTAACACTTATGTAACCATATAGTATATTCATTGATTATAAAATTTATTTTATGGGTATAAATTCAACATTATACTTATAAAGAAATACAATATTTACATAATATAGGCAGCATAATATTTGATAATATATAAACTATTAAATTTTGTGGGGGGGATTACATGGAGGAGACAAGTCTTATTAAAAGAGGATTAAATTTTATTAGATTAAGGGACAGAAAAATTTTAACTAAAATGATGATAGCCACTACTACGGTTTTTTTATTAGTATCCATATTAACTCAAGGTGTTCTGTATAATTATGTAAGGGATATAGTTTTTAATATGGAATTAGAAAAAATGAAAAATGCCCATGCCACAGTATATGATACATTCACATCTGCCAGCATAACCAATAAAGTAGCAAATGAGATATTAGATGAGCAAACAATGGTAATTTCTAATATTATTGCTGAGAAATTAAGAAATTCAAATCTTTCTGTAGAGGAAATAGATGAAATTGCAAAGAATATGGGGGCAGAGGAGATATATGTTACGGATGAAATGGGCAGGGTTATTGGAACTACAAAGCCAGATATTATTGGTAGTGATATAGTAAATGATCTTGGTTTTAAAAATGTAAATAGGGCTTTAAATGGAGAAAGTGTGATTGAACCAGCTCCCACTAGAGGTGATACATTAATACAGTATGTGAGTATACCACGTATTGATACTCCAGGAGCTATACATATTGGTTTTAGTTCTATTCATCATTACAATATATTTGAAGAATCAAGTCCTCAAAATTCAATAGGTCAAACTAAAATTGGGGAAACAGGACTTGTAATGGCATTTAATAGTGATGGTGATATAAAAATACATACAGATAAAAGTCTTATAAGGACTTTTGTTAATAATAAAGAATTTTTAAATGAAGTTGTGGCAAATGAATCAGGAACCATAGAATTCACAGAAAATGGTGTGGATTACTATGGAATTTATGAAAGAAGAGAAGGATTATATATTATGGCAGCCCTTGGTGTTGATGAAGTTCATCATAAAGCATGGGTAGTTGGTAGAATATCCATGGTATTTGCAGCTATCACCCTTTTATTAGTAGTATTGGGAGTATATTTCCTATTTAAGACTTTGATTTCTAAAAAAATTAAAATTCTAGAAGAAGAATTAGATGCAGTTAGTAAAGGAGATTTGACAAGGGAGATAAAAACAGATTCTCAAGATGAAATGGGAATAATGTTTAGGAGTTTTAATAATACCATATCTGGTATAAGAAATCTCATAAAAGAAGTTAAAACATCTGCTGAAACAGTAAATGAAAGTAGTGAGGAATTAACTGCCAGCTCCCAACAAATTGCACATATTTCCGGGGAAATGGCAAAGGTTATAGAAGAAATAGCCAGAAGTTCAGTAAATCAAGCAGAAGATACTAATCTTGGTTATGAAAAAGGAATGGATTTACAGAGTAATATTGAAGAATTAAGTGAGCTTGCCAATGAATTAAATGATATATCTGATAAAATTGAATCCTTAAAGGACAAAGGAGTTATAGCCACTGAAGATGTTACTGAAAAATCCAATGAAAACAACTTATCAATTGCAGAAGTATTTAATATGGTTCAGGAAACAAATGAAAGTGCTACAAAGATTAATGAGATTATAAATGTTATAAATGATATAGCGGATCAAACAAATTTATTGGCATTAAATGCCTCTATTGAATCTGCTAGAGCAGGAGAAAGTGGAAAGGGATTTGCAGTAGTTGCAGAGGAGATTAGAAAATTGGCAGAACAATCAGCAGAATCTGCCCAGGATATTCAAAGTATAATTAAGGAATTACAGGAAAAATCTAATTCCACCGTAAATACTATGACAGAAGTAAGAAAACTTATGGAAGAACAAACGGAGTCCATAGAAGAAACTAGTGAGGTATTTATGATGCTTGCCAAGGAGATAGAAGGTTCAAGGAAGGGAATAAAAAGATTATCATCCTTAGAAGGACGTATAACAGCTAATAAGGAAGAGATAATTGAGGCCTTCAATAATTTGGCTATGATGGCAGAAAATAATGCTGCTAATACAGAAGAGGCATCGGCATCTACAGAAGAGCAGACCAGCTCCATAGAGGAAATTGCCAATGCTGCCAATAATTTATCTGAGTTAGCAGAACATTTAAAAGAGCAAGTTGATAAATTTAAAATATAAAAATTTTATAATACTTATAATACCTCTAAATCTTTAAAAGACTTAGAGGTATATTTTTTATATTTTATCATTAATATCTATAAGTATTGATAATTTTAGAATTTCTGTAAGTATTAATTGTTCTACTTTTAATTTATATTCCCTTTCATCAATCTTCATAATTCTTTTATCCACAATTTCTGCAATTATATTTGGATTAATATTTTTGATTTCACTACCCAATAATTTTGTATATTTTTCTTTAATTGTTTTTTCAATATATATCTTATCTATTTCATCTATAACAGTATTATCATATATTAAATCAATTTCAATATCTTTAAGTATAAGTTCTTGAGTGTTAATAAATTGTTCTAATTTTTCTAGACGGGAGTTTTTTTCTTCAATTAAATTTTCCAGATGAGTAATTTCTTTATATTGTAAATCCATTCTATAACTTACCACAATAGTAAGTGCTATCATACCTAATAATATACCAGTTATTATACCAGTTAAAAAACATATGAAAAATTTAGAACTTTCATTTATTAATCTGCCCATATATCACTACACCTTTGTATGAGTTTTATAAATCCATAGCCAGCATTAGATCCTAAAAGTGCTACCATTATATATATAACTTGTTTTACTATAGATTTAATTTCACCACTAAATAAACCTTTATCTATTATCTCAAAGGATGAAAAGCTGCCACCAAGTGCAATGGCCATGGCCCATATTTTAATAGAACTAGCTAAATTAATCATATTTCTAAGGGGTGGATTATTTGTAAGGATTCCAGCAATACCAATAAAAATACTACCCCCTACTACGACGCCAAAAGATACAAAAAAATTATTTACTAAACTAGTATAAAAATTATGCGATTTTATCAACTCCTTTAATACCTTTTTATATGAATATGTTGTAATTAGCTTTTTTATTATATTTAATATTTAAAATTTAATTTTCTATAATACCATAAGTTTAATATGCATAAATACTAGGTATAAAATATAAAAAGGAGTGATCAAATATGAGTAGTGGACGAAGGGTTTCCTCAGTGTCTAGAAGCAGAGTGCATCATAGTTATATAAGCAGGGTTACTAGACCTATGTCATCCGATGCTGTTGAAAGAGTACAGCCAGTAGACAGAATAAAAAACCAATTAGTAAATGCATCTTCTAATTTTTTGATCGCTTCTGATTATTTTTATAATAATTTAATAGAGTTAAAAGATGAATATAAAAAATTCTATCGTGATCATAGTAAATTAGAAAAAGCTATTAAAGATATGGAAGAAGATAATGATAAATTAGCAGAACATATGAAAGAACTCATAGAAAAATATAATAAAGCCCTAATGTCATTAGATGATTTAGATAGGGTTTTAAAGACTAATAATAAGGGTCTTATAGAGGATATAATTGATACATTTAAATCAGCATTAAAAAATATAGGAATAAGTATTGAAAGGGATTATAAGATGTCCATAGATGAAGATACCTTTCTTAAAAAGATTAAAAAATCTAAGGATTCTATAGAATTTTTATTTGAACCAAGTAATGGATTGATTATCCAATTATACAAGGGATTTAAAAATGTCAAATATTCTAGTGAAATAGGAAATAATGAATATGTAGACATAGGAAAAGGTGATATTTCTGGTCTAATAATAGATGAAAAGTCCTGAGATAATTGAAGTGTAAAAACTCCTGCTTTTCGTAACACTCATATCAACTATTGAATACTATATAAACATATTAATGTAAATATAGTTGAAATGGAGTGGTTGGTTAGATGGGAAAAATCAAAAATAATGATTTAATACTAGAAAGAAAAATAAAAAGACACAGAGTAAATCTAGCCTATCCAAAGATAGTAGGACTTAGTGATAATATCTTAAAAAGAAAAATGAATAAAATTATTGAAGAGGAAATATATAAATTTCTAATTGAAGAAGGATATGAAAGGGATTTTGAAAAAAAGTTTTTTGTTGATTATGACATAAAATTATGTACAACTGATATTTTAAGTCTAGCTATTTATATTCAATCATATTATGATGGGACAACTAATGAGATAATTTCATTAAGAGGAATTAATATGGATCTTAATGATGGAAAAACCTACTTTTTGTATGATTTATTTAAAGATAATAATGAATACATGTTGAGAATAAATGAATTTATCAAAGAAGAAATTGAGAAAAATGAAATCCCCATAATAATAGCTTTTGAAACCATAGACAAAAAACAAGATTACTATTTAACAAAGGATAATTTAGTGGTATTCTTTCAACAATGTGAACATACTTCATCCACATATGGTTTATTAAAATTTCATATTCCCTATAGTCTTGTTAAAGACATTATTAGTAAAAGGGGATTGTTAAAATATATGGTAAATATTAATTAAATGCCTTGGTAAAACTACTAAATATAGTAGTTTTTCTTTTTAATTTAATATATAATATCATGGTTAGATGAAAGGATATATTATTATTGGTCTTTATATGATACTATATTGTAGTAGCATATTTATAATATTTTAAAAAATAACATTTATCTTATATATCTATATATGGGTTTTAATAGAATTAAGAATATTTGAGGTGAATAAAATATGAGTAAATCAAAAAAAGATATACAAGTAGTAGTGGGTATGTCAGGTGGTGTAGATTCATCAGTAGCTGCTCTACTTCTAAAAGAAGAAGGATATAATGTAATAGGTATTTTTATGAAAAATTGGGATGAAGAAAGTGAAGATGGATTCTGTACTGCTACACAGGATTATGAAGATGTGAGGAAAGTATGTGAACAGATTGATATTCCTTATTATACTGTAAATTTTGAAAAAGAATATTGGGACAAGGTCTTTACTTATTTTTTAGATGAATAAAAAAAAGGACGTACACCTAATCCTGATATAATGTGTAATAAAGAAATAAAGTTTAAAGCATTTTTAGATTATGCATTAAAATTAGGTGCAGATTATTTGGCAACAGGTCATTATGCCCAAATTGATGAGCATGATGGTGAATATAGATTATTAAGAGGTACAGATAAAAATAAAGATCAATCATATTTTTTGAGTGCATTAAATCAATATCAATTGGCTAAAACATTATTTCCTCTAGGACATTTACAAAAAGAAGAAGTTAGAAAGATAGCAGAAAAATACAATTTAGCCACAGCTAAAAAGAAAGATAGTACAGGCATTTGTTTTATTGGTGAAAGAGATTTCAAGGAGTTTTTAAATAAATTTTTACCTGCCAAACCAGGTGAGATAAAGGATTTTAGTGGAGAAGTAAAAGGTAGCCATGATGGTTTAATGTATTATACATTGGGACAGAGAAAAGGACTTGGAATTGGTGGGAATGGAACTGGAGAGCCTTGGTTTGTAGCAGATAAGGATTTAAAAAATAATATACTATATGTGGTACAGGGTGCAGATAATCCTAAATTATTTTCATATGGATTACTAGCAAGTAATTTAAATTGGATTAGTGAAAAAGGTATAGAAAAGGTTATGGATTTAACTGCAAAATTCAGATATAGACAAAAAGACCAAGAAGTAAGAGTTTTTGTAGAAGATGATAATAAATGCAAAGTAGTATTTAAAAATCCGCAAAAAGCTATTACCCCTGGCCAAGCTGTTGTTTTTTATAATGGTGAGGTTTGTCTTGGAGGGGCAATAATTGATAAAAGTCTTAATAAGGACGAAATATAAAATTTTTAATTACTTTTAGTTATAATATCTATTATTTCTTTCACAGAGGAATTCACAGGTATTTGAAATGCTCCAGATTTTAATTTTGATGCCATATTTAAAGCTTCGATAGTTTCAATAAAGGTTTGTGTATCTGAAATTAAGCCATTTTCATATAAAATATTGGCAATGGCAGTTCCTGGAGATCCACTGGGGATTGTAATTTCTTTGATTTCATTTCCCTTGGCATTTGAATTTTCATCCTCACTTTGGTCATTTTCATTATTTTCTACAATATCATCATTATTTTCTGTAGTATCAGATGAGGAATTTTCTTCTTCATCTGATATATCTGATGAATTATTATTTATAATCTCCACCTGTGATTGTTCATTATTTTCCATAGATACAGGTTTATCTGTATCATTATTTAATGCTATATCAATATCATTATCAAACCAATCACCTAAATTCCAAGCTACTACACCAAACATTAATGCAGCAATTATAAAAGCAATAAATACGTCACCATAATCATGTAAAATATTTTTAAGTTTTTCCATTTATGAACCACCTTTTATAATTATATTATATGTTTAAGCATAACATAGATTTAATTAGATTTTCAATAAGATTATATATACAAATATTAGGTTATAAATTTTTTTAAAAAAAGTATTAAAATTTATCATATTGGATAAATTAAATATAGAGTTTATGTTATCTATATTATATATACATCTATTTAAATTCTATTGATTTAAAAATAACGGAGTGTTAAAATAGCTACAAGTATTTGATGTCAATATTAAATAGGGGGACATAAAATTGAAAGATGAAATTATTGAATGGATAAAAACTATTATATTAGCATTGGTTATCGGTTTTACCATAACCACATTTGTAAAGCCTACTATAGTAAAAAATTATTCCATGGTACCAACATTGGATGAAAATAACTTTTTAATGGTAAATAGATTTTTATATAAAAGAAGTGAACCTCAAAGAGGAGATATTATCGTATTTAAGACAAATCTTAAAACAAATACAGGTAAAGATAAATTATTAATTAAAAGAATTATTGCTCTACCAAATGATGAAATACTTATTAGTGATGGAGATGTATATATAAATGGTGAGTTATTAGATGAGCCATATTTAAATACTCCATATACCAGTGGAGAAGTTCATATGATTATACCAGAAGGCAAGATATTTGCCATGGGAGATAATAGGGAAAATAGTTTAGATAGTAGAGACGAAGTTTTAGGATTAATAGATATGGATGATATTATAGGTAAAGCATTTTTACGATTATATCCCTTTAATAAAATTGGATTTCTCTTAATAGGCATGCCAAATTTATAAAAATATTAATATTTTTCTATAAATAAAAACCTCCGAATATGTTAAAACTAAAATTAAATATGTAGAGGAGGTTATATATATGAAAGTAAAAGATGTTATGACTAGTGCAGTTTCCTATGGGAGAACAGATGATACTATCGATAAAATTGCAAAACAAATGAAAGATTTAGATGTAGGTTCCATACCCATATGTAATAATGCCCAAAATGTGGTAGGTATAGCCACCGATAGAGATATTGTAACTAGAGCTATTGGAGATGGAATAGATCCATCTGAAAAAGTTGAAAAAATAATGTCCACTGAACCTATATCTATTTCACCTGAAGCTCATGTAAATGAGGCTGCAGATTTAATGGCAAGATACCAAATCAGAAGATTACCAGTTGTGGACAATGGTAAACTAGTTGGTGTACTTTCCATTGGTGATTTAGCTGTAAGAAATACTTGTGAACATGAAGCAGGAAAAGCATTAAGTGATATTTCATCACCAAGTAGACCAATGCTATAAATAAATTTTATATTATATAGTCCTCATTTATTTAATATTTGAGGACTATATTTATTTTTTTATTTTACTATCTATTGACATTAGTTCTAATATTGGTAAACTAGTAAATAGGCAAATAAAATACTATATATAGACCTTCTAAATTAGTATTTAACATAAATTACATCTAAAAGTAAATAGTATTTTATCTAAAATATTATAAATAATATATATATAAAGGAGAAATGTATTATGTTAGAAAAAGTTATAGAAATCAAAAATAAATCAGGTATTCATGCTAGACCAGCAAGTATGTTAGTAAGAGAAGCATCAAAATATAAATCAGATATTACAATCATAAAAGGTAATAGCGAATTAAATGCAAAGAGTATTATGAATGTAATGGGTATGGGAGCAAAATGCGGCGATGAAATTACCATTAGAGTATCAGGAGAAGATGAAAAATTAGCATTTAAGGAAATTGTTGATTTAATTGAGAGAGGATTTGATGAGTAAAGGAGTGCATAATATGTTCAAAGCTACTGCAGCATCACCAGGAATAGCCATTGGAAAAGCCTTAGTATATACAGAAGAAGAATTAAATATAAGTAAAACAACTGTAGAAGATATAGATCAAGAAATTAAAAGATTTGAAAATGCTATTGAAACTACAAAAACACAATTAAAAGATGTTTATGAAGAAGCATTAGAAAAACTTGGTGCCGATAAAGCGGCAATTTTTGAAGCACATTTAATGGTTTTAGAAGATCCTGAATTAACAAATCAGGTGGAAAACAAAATTAAAGAAGAAAAAATCAATGCAGAATTTGCTTTAAAAGAAGTAATTGATGGATTTATTGCTATTTTTGAATCCATGGACGATGAGTACATGAGAGAACGTGCTGCAGACATTCGTGATGTGGGTACAAGGATGCTAAAAAATTTAATGGGTATAGAAATTGTAAATCTAGCCAGTCTTTCAGAAGAAGTTGTTTTAGTAGCACATGATTTGACACCATCTGATACTGCTACAATGAATAAGGACAAGGTATTAGGGTTTGTTACTGATATAGGTGGTAGAACTAGTCATACAGCAATTATGGCTAGATCCTTAGAAGTACCTGCCATTGTAGGATTAAAAGATATTACTTCAAAAGTTAAAAAAGGAGATATTATTGTATTTGATGGCAATGAAGGGATAGGTTATATAAATCCTTCAGAAGAAATATTAAAAGAATTTCAAGATAAAAAAGTAAAATATGAAACATATAAAAAAGAATTGGAGATTCTAAAGGATAAGCCTAGTATTACAATTGATGGAAGACAAGTAGAGATAGCTGGTAATATAGGTACACCAAAAGATGTAGAGGGAGTTTTAGCCAATGGTGGAGAAGGAATTGGCCTATATCGTACAGAATTTTTATATATGAACAGAAATGATATGCCAACAGAAGAAGAACAATTTGAAGCATATAAAAAAGTATTAGAAGCCATGGGTGATAAACCTGTTATCATACGTACTCTAGACATTGGCGGAGATAAGGAATTACCATATTTGGATTTACCAGAAGAGATGAATCCATTTTTAGGTTATCGTGCCATTAGAATATGCTTAGATAGAACAGATATATTTAAAACTCAATTAAGAGCATTGTTAAGAGCTAGTATATATGGAAATTTAAAAATCATGTATCCTATGATATCTTCCATAGAAGAAGTAAGAGCTGCTAATAAAATCCTAGATGAAGTAAAAACAGAATTAGATAGAGAAAATGTTGAATACAGCAAATCCTTTGAAGTGGGTATAATGATAGAAATACCTGCAGCAGCAGTTATTGGAGATTTATTGGCTAAGGAAGTAGATTTCTTTAGTATTGGTACAAATGATTTAATCCAATATACTACTGCAGTGGACCGTATGAATGAAAAAATAAATTATCTATACGAGCCATTCCATCCTGCCATTTTACGTATGATAAAAATGATAATAGATCATGCTCATAATGCTGGTAAATGGGTAGGAATGTGTGGGGAAATGGCTGGAGATCCTAAATTAGCACCAATTTTATTAGGTCTAGGTTTAGATGAATTCTCCATGAGTGCAAGTTCCATATTAACCACAAGAAAAGTTATTACAGAACTTTCATATAAAGAAATGCAAGAAATGGCTAATAAAGCAATTAATTTTCCTACAGCTAATGAAGTAAAAGAATTCATAGAAAAATCTATAAAATCATAATTTTGACTAATCATAATTTTGACTAACATAAATTAATTAGATTATAAAAGAGAGAAGGTATTTAACAATACTTTTTCTCTTTTTTTATTCTTTAAACTAATAGCAGTCATATTTACGTTTATTTGATATTCATATGAAAAAGAGTATATAATATAATAATATATATAAGTTTAAAGCATATGGAGGGATATTTAGATGACTAATAATATATATGACCAGATATCCATTACTGTAGATGGCAAGGGACCACACAAATATAGAAAAGGCATTTCTTTAGAAGAAATTATAACTTCCTGTGAAATTAAAGATAGACCTTTAGTTGTGGCAGCTTTAGTAGATAATGAATTAAGAGAATTAAATTTTATAGTAAATAAAGATGCAAAAGTAGAATTAATTGATATAACTTCTGCCATAGGTACTAGAATATATCAGAGAAGTTTATCTTTTATATTTATACGTGCTTGTATGGAATTATTTCCTGGATCCAAGATTTTTATAGAACATTCCCTTAGTAAAGGGTTATACTCTAAGATAGAGTATACAAGAGATATAACTCCTAGGGATGTGGGAAAAATCTCTGAAAGAATGAGAGAAATAATTGATGAAGATGTAAAATTTATTAAAGAAAGAGTGCCACTAGATGAGGCACAGAAGATTTTTCAGGAGTATGAACAAATAGGAAAAGTTAATTTATTGAAATATCGTATAAAAGAATATGTCAATATCTATCAATGTGGCTGGTTAAAAAACTATTTTTATGGCTATATGGTACCTTCAACGGGTTACATAAAAGAATACAAATTACAGTATTATGGTAAAGGTGTCATATTGCAATATCCTAGAGCTGAAGATGGGGGCGAAATCCCCAAATTTGAAGAACATCCAAAAATTTTCAAAGTCTTCAGAGAAGCTGAAGAATGGGGTAAAATATTAGAAATAGGCTATGTTGCAGATTTAAATGATATGATAGTAAATTCAAAAGAATCAGAATTCATTAGAATTGCTGAAGCCCTACATGAGAAAAAAATTGCAAAATTAGCTGACAGTATAAAAGCAGAGGTGGATAAGAGACGAGTTATTTTAATAGCAGGGCCATCATCATCTGGAAAGACCACATTTGCCCAAAGATTGATGATACAATTAAGGGTAAATGGAATAAGACCCGTTGCCATATCATTAGATGATTATTTTGTAAACAGAAAAGATACGCCTTTAGATGAAAATGGAGAGTATGATTTTGAATCTCTATATGCCATAGATTTAGGTTTATTTAATAGTGATTTAAGAAGAATATTACAGGGCGAAGAAGTAGAAATACCTAATTTTAATTTCCGTAAGGGTATAAGAGAATATAATGGACATAAAATTCAAATAGATTCTAATCAACCTATTATATTGGAAGGTATACATGCATTAAATGATGAACTTACTTCTGCTATTCCAAATGAGGAAAAATATAAAATATATATAAGTCCCATTACACAATTAAATATAGATGAACAAAATAGAATACCAACAACTGATGCAAGAT
>JAAYNB010000017.1 GCA_012521085.1 Clostridiales bacterium
GAAGGTTTCTAATAGGTCAGCTCGCTCGACTTGCATGTGTTAGGCACGCCGCCAGCGTTCATCCTGAGCCAGGATCAAACTCTTAAATAAAGAAATTTTCTGGGTTCATCTTTTTGTTAGATGACTTATTTATTGCTGGCTTATTTTCTATACTGTTTAATTTTCAAAGACCTTTTTTGCCGCCGCACCTCTTGGGCGACTTTCTTAATATATCATGTTTTTTTTTCTTTGTCAAGGGTTTTTTTATATTTTATTTTTTCCCCTGTTTTGCTGTCTTCTAAATGACACAGCTTTTACAATATAACAAATATTTTACTTGCTGTCAATACATAAATTTGTTTTTTTAAATTTATTTTTTAAAACTTTATTTTACATCTTGTCCCTTTAAGGGATGATAAGTGTAACATATATTATTTGTTTTGTCAATGATTTTTATGTATTATTTAATAAGAAATGAGAACTAGATAAAATTCTAGTCCTCATCTTCATCTTTAGTTAATGGTTTCATTGTTGGAAAAAATATAATATCCCTAATTGATGCTGAATCTGTCAGAAGCATGATCAATCTATCTATTCCTATACCTAATCCTCCTGTAGGTGGTAGACCTACTTCTAGAGCATTAATAAAGTCTTCATCCATTGGATGAGCTTCTTCATCTCCTAATTCTTCTCTTTGTTTTAATTGATCTTCAAATCTAGCTCTTTGATCAATTGGATCATTTAATTCTGAAAAAGCATTTGCAATTTCCCATGCGTTTGCAAAAGCTTCAAATCTATTGGTAATCAATGGGTTATGAGGATTTCTTTTAGCCAATGGAGATACCTCTACTGGATGATGTAATACAAATGTGGGTTCTATTAAATCTTTTTCACATAGTTCTTCAAAGGCTAAATTCACTAAATGTCCTGCTGTCATCCCTTTAGTAACTTCTAAATTAAGTTCGTCTTTAGCAATTTGAAGTGCTTCATCCATATCTTCTATAGCATAAAAGTCTATTCCTGTCTTTTCTACGACTAAATCATTCATAGATACCCTTCTCCAAGGTGGTTTGAAATCTATTTCTCTACCCTGATAATTTACAACTGTACTACCATTTACTACTTCAGCACAATATGCTACCAATTCTTCCGTTATATTCATCATATCTTTATAATCATGGTATGCTGCATAAAGTTCTATGCTTGTAAATTCTGGATTATGCTTGATAGAAATACCTTCATTTCTAAACATTTTACCCATTTCATATACCTTATCAAATCCGCCTACTATTAGTCTTTTTAGATATAACTCATTGGCAATTCTTAACTGCATATCTAGATTTAATGTATTATGATGGGTTAAAAAAGGTTTTGCTGCAGCTCCACCGGCAATTGTGGTCAATATCGGTGTTTCCACCTCCAAAAATCCTCTATTATCTAGGAATTCACGAATTGCTTTTATAATTCTACTTCTTTTTATAAAGGTATCTTTAACTTCAGGATTTACTATTAAATCGACATATCTTTGTCTATATCTTAAATCTTGGTCTTTTAATCCATGCCATTTATCCGGTAGTATTTGAAGAGATTTTGTCAATAGCTGTACTTTTTCAGCTCTTATGGATATTTCACCTTTCTGTGTTTTAAATACCGTTCCAGTTAACTCTATGATATCTCCAATGTCAAAATCCTTAAATAATTCATAATCTTCTTCACCTATGGCATCTTTTCTTACGTAGCCCTGAATTCGTCCATCTCTATCCTGTATATTTATAAAACTTGTCTTTCCATGTCCCCTTTTAGCCATAATTCTACCAGCAATAGTTATTTTTTGTCCTTCCATTTCATCAAAATTTTCTATAATTTCTTTGCTGTGATGGCTTACATGTACTTTTTCAATTTTAAAGGGATCTTTGCCAATTTCTTTAAGGTGTTTTAATTTATCCCTTCTAATTTGTAACAGTTCATTTAAATTGTTTTCACCTGTGTGATTATCCATCTATTATTTCCGCCCTTCTAATATAAATAACAAATCATTCCTATAATTATCCTTCCATAATTCCCTTTTCTATATTCAATATTTCGTATTGCATAACTCCATCTGGAACTTGTACATCTATTATATCACCAACTTTTTTGCCAAGTAAAGCACTACCTACAGGTGATTCATTAGATATTCTAAGTTCATATGGGTCGGCTTCTGCAGAACCTACAATGGTATATTCCAATATCTCATCAAATTCTATATCTTTTACCTTTACCGTTGTACCAATACTAACCTTATCTACATCGATTTCACTTTCATCAATAATTTTAGCTTTTTTTAACATTCCTTCTAGTTTCATAATTCTCTCTTCTAATTGAGCTTGTTCATTTTTAGCTTCATCATATTCAGAGTTTTCACTTATATCTCCAAAGGAAATGGCCTGTTTTATACGTTCAGCCACCTCTCGCCTTTTGGTTGTTTTTAAAAACTCAAGTTCCTCTTCTATCTTCTTTAATCCTCTTAAAGTCAAAAGAACTTCCTTACCTACCATGATCATCTCTCCTTTTATAAAATATTTTACATCGTTATAATTGTGCATTGTTAGATAAAATTAATATATAGAACTGTATATCATATAAAAATAATAATACATATGTATGATATTTTTAGATAACATATGTATTTATATTTCAAATTATCCTCCATGGTTGGTGGTAATATTTTCTCCTTAAATATCAAATAGCACTGCCTTTTTTTACAGTGCTTTCTCATCAAGATTTATTGAATATTATAATTCAGCAATTTTTAATTGTCAAGTTAAAATCAAACCCATTTTATTATTGCCATAACGCGAAGTTTCTCATATATATTTTATACATAACTTTCTTCTAAAAATTTGTTTAGAATATCTATAATCTCATTTTTATTTTTAGATTGATTAATTACATTACGTACCTTAGCAGAATTTTTAAAGCCTTTTAAATACCAGTTAATATGCTTTCTCATCTCTTGAATTGCAATATACTCTCCTTTGTACTTTATAGCCAAGTCCATATGTTTATTAATAATAGTAATTACATCTTCCAGCTTAGGCCTTTCCATGATTTCACCGGTTTTTAAATAATAATTAATCTCTTTAAATATAAAAGGATTACCACGGGCACCTCTACCAATCATAATGGCATCACTTTTAGTTTCATCCATCATTTTAATAGCATCCTCCACCGTAAAGATGTCTCCATTGCCTATTACAGGTATACTAACAGCCTCTTTAACCTCTCTAATAATATCCCAATCTGCCTTACCTGAATAAAATGCATCTCTTGTTCTACCATGAACAGTAATGGCCACGGCTCCATTATCCTCTATAACCTTTGCCATCTCCACAGCATTTACGGAGTTTTCATCCCATCCTTTACGAATTTTCACAGTAACAGGTTTGATGGAATTTTTCACTACTTCCTTTACTATTTTACCTGCTAATTTTAAATCCCTCATTAAAGAACTGCCATCACCATTTCTTACAATCTTAGGAGCAGGGCATCCCATATTTATATCTAAAATTATATTTTCCCTACTATTTAATTTATAAGCAGCTTGAGCCATAATATCTGGTTCTGATCCAAAAATTTGTATGGCCACAGGTTTTTCCTCTTCCTCTATGGTTAATAATTTTTCTGTGTTTTTATCATTATAATATAGACCTTTAGCGCTGACCATTTCACTATAGACCATACCACAGCCCATTTGGCTACATATTAATCGAAAGGGAAGATCAGTTATACCTGCCATAGGTGCTAAAAACACATTATTTTCAATTGTCACATTTCCTATTTCCATTTTTTCACCTCTTTTTTACAACTTTATACTGCCCAATTATATCATTCATATCCATATTTATATACTAAAAATAAAATAGAGTCTAGTTAAACTAGACCCATAATTTCATATTTCCATCTTATTTATTTCTATTATAAATAATTTTTAACCCTTCTAAAGTTAAAGTCATATCCACAGTATCAATGTATTCTGTCTCACTTGCAATCATATTGGCCATTCCACCTGTGGCAATTACCTTTGTACTATGATTATCAAGTTCCTTTTTCATCCTATTTATAATATACTCTACTATACCTACATAACCATAAATTATTCCCGCTTGAATACTACTAACCGTATCCTTACATATGACCTTCCCCGGTTTTATTAATTCAACTCTGGGTAATCTAGCTGTTCTTTGAAAAAGTGCGTCACTGGAAATTTTAATACCTGGTACAATACTTCCACCTAGATATTCACCATTTTTAGATATGGCACAAAATGTTGTAGCAGTACCAAAGTCTACTACTATTAAAGGTCCACCATACTTTTCATAGGCGGCCACTCCGTTGACAATTCTGTCTGCTCCAACTTGTTTAGGATTATCGTATTTTATATCCATACCAGTTTTTATTCCCGGTCCAACAACTAAAGGATTAATATAAAATAATTTTCTTATGGAGTATTCTAAAGAATAGGTTATATTAGGTACCACAGAAGATAGAATTGCGTCTGTCACATCACTTAGTTTTATATTGGCAAACTCTAAAAGCTGACGAATTAAAATTGCATATTCATCTGAAGATTTTTTTTCATCCGTTGCCAAACGCCAAGACTCAATTAATTCATCCTGTCTATATAGACCTAATACTATATTAGTATTACCTGCATCAAATACCAATAACATCCCTTCACCTTCTTAAATTTTCTATTCTAAATCCGATTTTTAATTTTTTTCATACTTCCCACTACTACATATACAATAACGGAAGAAACTATGATTTCTGCTACTCCATTAATACCAGCCACACCCATTACAACCTCCAAGGGTAGATAGCCTAAAAAATAAATCATGGATAATACACCTATTGTATTGGTAATAGTGCCTATTATAGCTGCAATTATGGAATTATTAGTTAGTTTATAGCTATAATATGTGAATATACCTATAATCAATCTGGGAAGTATGGCCACACGTGGATCAGCAAAAAAAGGTGTGGTAGCTCTTAACATACTGCTTATTCCAAATATGATACCAACAAATGTACCAATCATTGGACCTCCTAATATAGATCCTATGATTACTGGTATATGCATTGTGGTAGCATTAATCCCCAGTATTGGTATTGGAATATATCCAATAGGTGTCATACTCAAGGCTATGGACAACCCTCCTAACATTCCTGCAATGGCCATGTCCTTGGTGGTAAACTTGTAGTTTGTTAAAAACCCACTTTTCTTGTACTCATTGTTATAAATTGACATAAAAAGCACCTCCGTTCCAGCTCGTAAACGATGCCGGACAAATTTAATATTTACATTTTTTAAAAACAGCTTATAAATAGTCTAATTCTTATA
>JAAYNB010000275.1 GCA_012521085.1 Clostridiales bacterium
ATTAAAAAAGAATGGAGAATAAGAAATGAATTCATTGGTAATGACATCAATAGAACAAGGATTAATATTTGCCGTATTGTCAATAGGCGTGTTCATAACCTATAAAGTATTAGATATAGCAGATTTATCAGTAGAGGGAACCTTTCCCATGGGAGCCTTTGTATTTGCAAAGCTAATTTCCATGGGAGTGGACCCAATAACCAGTACCTTGTCAGCCTTTTTCTTTGGTACATTGGCAGGATTAATGACAGCCACATTATTTATAAAACTAAAGATTCAACCCTTATTGGCAGGAATATTAACCATGACAACCCTATATTCAGTGAACCTGAGAATAAATGGTCGAGCAAATATCCCATTATTTAACTACGATTCAATATACAATATAGGACCAGCAATAATAGTATTAATGATAATAGTATTAATAATAAAAATAGGTTTAGACGAATTTTTAAAAACAGAAATAGGCTATTTATTACTAGCCACAGGAGACAACGAAACCTTAGTAAAATCCTTAGGAGTAAATAGTAATAAATACAAAGTAATAGGACTGATGTTAGCCAATGGTTTTGTAGGCTTAAGTGGTGCATTAATGGCACAAATGCAAGGATTCGCCGATATAACCATGGGTAGCTCCATAATAGTAGTAGCCCTAGCCTCAATAATTATAGGAGATACCATAAAAAAGAGTTCCAACAAACTAAAGGGAACAACACGAGCAATCTTAGGAGCAATCTCCTACAAAATAATAGGGGGAATAGCAATAGACTTAGGCCTATCCCCAACAGATTTAAAAGCCATCAGTGCCATAATAGTAATAGTATTCATAGCATATAACAACTTTTCATCAGAACTGTTAGGATCAAAGAAAGCAAAAGGAGGTAAAGAGCATGTTACAGATAAAGCAACTATCTAAAACCTTTAACAGAGGAACAGAAAACGAAATACGAGTATTTGACAAATTCAACCTAAAAATAGAAGCAAACAAATGTACTGCCATCATAGGTCCTAATGGTTGTGGAAAAAGTACCCTCCTTAACATAATAGGTGGCAGTATAATGTCAGATGCAGGAGAAATACATTTAAATGGTAAAAACATAGCCCAATTAAAAGAAGAAGAAAGGGCAATATATATAGGAAGAGTATACCAAGACCCATCCATGGGAGTATCACCCTCCCTTACAATATTAGAAAACATGTCCTTAGCAGATAAAAAGGGAGAAAAATTCAGCTTAAAAAGACTAATAAAAAAGAAAGAAATAGATAGATATATAGAACTATTAAAAAGTTTGGACTTAGGACTAGAAAACAAACTAAATACAAAAGTAAAATACCTATCAGGAGGACAAAGACAATCCCTATCCCTAATAATGGCAGCAATGAAACATCCAGATTTACTATTATTAGATGAACATACAGCAGCCTTAGACCCCAAGACCTCCAATGTAATAATGAAAAAGACCAAAGAATTAATAGATAAATATGCAATAACAACAATAATGATATCCCATAATATGAAAGATGCAATAGACTATTCAGATAGAATAATAATGTTAGATGAAGGAAAAATAGTATTAGACAAACCAAGTGTAGAAGTAACAGAAAGAGAATTAATAGAAATATATAGAAAGAAATTAGAATTTCA
>JAAYNB010000166.1 GCA_012521085.1 Clostridiales bacterium
GTTTTGTAACATTACCTGGAGTATCAGGTCTTAGGATGGTAGTCTTTTCTGCATTACTTATGATTGTGGTTATATTCTTTAGAAATGGTTTGATGGGAAATAATGAATTTAGTTGGGACAAATTTTTCGAATTCTTTAACAGAAGGCCCCCTTCTAGAACTAAGGAGGTAGAGAGGTCATGACAATTTTACAGACAGATAATATTACTATGAAATTTGGTGGACTTACTGCAGTAAAGGATTTTAATTTGGAGATTGATGAAGGGGAAATTGTAGCGCTAATTGGGCCAAATGGAGCTGGTAAGACTACAGCATTTAATATGATTACTGGGGTATATCCTCCTACAGAGGGAGAAATTATATTTAATGGACAAAATATTACAGGTATAAAACCCCATGAGATTACCAAAAGTGGTATGGCTAGGACATTTCAAAATATTAGATTATTTGATGAATTAACTGTATTTGACAATGTATTTATTGGCAACCATTTACATCTAAAATCTAATTTAGTTCAATCTGTTTGGGGAAAGGTAAAGCCTATGCTACTGAGTCCATTGACTGCTTTTACAGGTGAAGAATCCTCTTTTTTAAATAAATTGTTGGGAAAAACCACTTATGAAAAGGAAGAAAGGGAAATACGAGATAAGGTATATATGCTACTGGAAAAAGTGGATTTACTAGATTTTAAAGATGAAAAAGCCAGTAGTTTACCCTATGGATTACAGAGAAAGTTAGAAATTGCTAGGGCCTTGGCAACGGAACCAAAGGTATTATTATTAGATGAACCAGCAGCTGGAATGAACCCAATGGAAACTCAGAATTTGACAGAATTTATAAGGGAGATTAGGGATACCTTTGATTTGACCATATTCTTAATAGAACACCATATGCAGGTGGTAATGGATATATCTGATAGAATTTATGTACTAGACCATGGTGAAGTCATAGCTGAGGGAAACCCCTATGAGATACAAAATAATGACAAAGTAATTGAGGCATATCTGGGGGTGAGTGAAGATGCTTAGTGTAAGGGATTTAAAAGTATCCTATGGCGGAATTGAGGCCCTAAAGGGTATCGATTTAGATGTGGAAGAAGGCAAGATAGTAGCTTTAATTGGTGCAAATGGTGCTGGTAAGAGTACCACACTACGTTCCATAGTAGGTCTTGTGAAACCAGAATCAGGTACTATTAATTATCAAGGTCAGGATTTGACTAAAATGGAGACGGAGAATTTAGTAAATATGGGTATTACATTAGTGCCAGAAGGTAGGAGGGTATTTGATAATTTAACTGTACTGGAAAACTTAAAAATTGGTGCCTTCTCCAGAAAAGATGAAAAGAATATAAAAAATGATTTAGAATGGATATATTCCCTATTTCCAAGGCTAAAAGAAAGAACATGGCAATTGGCTGGAACCCTATCTGGTGGAGAGCAACAGATGTTGGCTGTTGGAAGGGCTCTAATGTCTAGGCCTAAATTATTGATGATGGATGAACCATCTTTGGGATTAGCTCCATTGGTGGTAAAAGAGATTTTCAATATAATTCAACAAATCCATAAGGAACACGGAGTAACCATATTACTAATAGAACAAAATGCCAATGTATCCCTAAGGATTGCTGATAAGGCCTATGTTTTGGAAACAGGAAAGATTACATTAGAAGGTACTGGAGCAGAACTATTGGCAAATGAAGATGTGAAAAAAGCATATCTAGGTGAAAGTGTACATCATGGATAATATGGAGCCTTTAATATCAGAATTTGATATTA
>JAAYNB010000167.1 GCA_012521085.1 Clostridiales bacterium
ATATGAAGCAGTTAAAACGGTGCTGGGGATATCTGGAAGCAAGGTGGAAGTTTATGCTAGTAAATAGGAGGGATGAATAATGTTATCTACTTAAACTTCGCACATAAATAATTCCTTATGAACCTTGAAAATTCAATATTTGACAGTAAATATGTATATTTATTTTTGGTTTTTAAGCACACAAACCTAAACTTCCTTTAAATTGTTTTGGAAGTGCTAATAAAAATGAATCCATAAGTTTATCTAGTTGCTCAGATGTTAATGATAACTTATCAGATATAGTTTGCATTAATATCTGAATTATCATTTGAAAAGCTTCTATCCATGTAATATCAGAGAGTTCATCACTTATCAGGTAAAAGAGTTCACCTAGTGTTCGGTTATCTGTGGTTTGTCTGTTTTCTACGGCTAGCATCATATACCTAGTAAATACTACTGCTATATGAGCATTCATAGCATCAAAAGATAAAGATCTACACTCTTTACTAAGTTTTAGATATGATTTACAAACTTTGAAGAATACTTCAATATCCCATCTTTTCCCATAGATTCGGATTACTTCTTCTTCACTTATGTTCATGTCAGTTGTAATTAGAGCTAGATAGTCTTTTCTTTTGTTTTTGTTTCTAACATAGACTATTCTTGCTGGTATTGAAATTCCATCTTTTACAACAGTAATTTTAACGGATAGGAGATATTTACAACGACCTCTTCGCTTCTTGTTTTGTTTGTATATTTCAGTTAGTGGCATCATTACTCCATTGTAAAGATAGTACATTTTAGATGTTTTCTTTGCCATTGCAATAACATCTAGCCCTTTGTTCTTGATTGCAATAAGAGAAGATGGTGAACAAAACCAGGTGTCAAATAGAACGTATGAAGCCGGTATTTTCGCTTTCTTTGCTATTTCTATCAAATCAAGCATGACAGTCGTTGCTTTTGTTTGTGCTAATTTTCTTCTTTTAAATCCAATACTTCTTTTATCTAGATCTTTAGCTTCATTGATGCGTGTTTTACTGTTTGCTGAAGATAAAAGACATGAATTTACTGGAAGAAAAGTATTTCCATCTGACCATCCTAGAGTAAGGAGTCTAAACCCATATTTGTAAGTTTTTTTAGCATGATCATATACTTTACAAAGTAGCTCTACTTTTTTAGAACTATTTCGTTCAAACATAGTATCATCAATAATCAAGACATTTACACGATCTTCATCGGTAAGTTTTGTAATTGTTGAGTTAGCTATCTTTGCAGATAAGAGTGATGTGAATTTCATCCAGTTAATTGATGTAGAATTTAAAAATCTATATACTGTATCTTTGGCAAAGCTTTCATTGTGTTTTCCTGTTAGCATATTCATATACATTGATCTATTTGCAAAGATTAAACTGAATAAATACTGAAACAAGGTAATTACTGGTATTCCTTTGATTTTATATGCATTTGACTCTTTAAGAATTGATGAAACTTTATACTTTTTTAAAAAAGTCATAATTGAAGAAGATACTTTCTTATCATTTTCGTAGTTTTGTGTTATAATTTTCATAGCATGAGCCTCCGTTTTTGATATTTGTTTTTCGCAATTCAATTATACCAAAAACTGAGGTCTTGTGCTATTTATTTGTCAAATAATATTGAATTTTCAAGGTTCATAGGCTATTTTATAACTGCGAAGTTTAAGTTGTTTTACTTTTTCCAATTACAAAACCTTTTTCTCTACTAGATATTTTTTCTAACTCATTCTTTAAAAAGTTTACCTTTTCTGTAGCTTCCTTCAGCTTGTTAGAAATCTCTTTCATTTCACTAACATCTTTATCCGTACTTACAACACCTAAAAGTTTCCCGTTTAATGTAATGGGAGC
>JAAYNB010000168.1 GCA_012521085.1 Clostridiales bacterium
AATGTCATTGTAATTGCTGCTGTTAATGTTGTTTTACCATGGTCAACATGTCCTATTGTTCCTATGTTTACATGGGGTTTCGTTCTCTCAAATTTTTCTTTTCCCATTTTTTTATTTCCTCCTCATTTTTAAATAAATAATATTGTTAAGTTTATATTATGTTATTAAAAAAATACTGGATAGTAGGATTGTAACTACTATCCTAGTTTATTTATTTAATTTCTTCTATAATTTTTTCTGCAATACTTGATGGTACTTGTTCAAAATGGCTGAAATGCATTGAGTATACTGCACGTCCTTGTGATTTTGAACGAAGGTCTGTGGCATATCCAAACATCTCAGATAGAGGTACAAAACAGTTTATTACTTGTACTCCACCTGCTCTTGGTTCCATACCTTCTATTTTACCACGTCTTGAGTTGATATCTCCCATAACATCTCCCATATATTCTTCTGGAGTAGTTACTTCAACTTTTACATATGGCTCTAATAATACAGGTTTAGCTTTTTGCATACCATCTTTAAAGGCCATTGAACCTGCAATTTTGAATGCCATTTCTGATGAGTCAACTTCGTGGTATGAACCATCAAATAATTCAACTTTTACATCAACTGTTTCATAACCAGCTACAACACCATGTCTCATGGCTTCTTGGATACCAGCATCTACTGCAGGTATGTATTCTTTAGGAATAACTCCACCCACAATATTGTTTTCGAATTCATATCCTGCACCTGGTTCTTGTGGTATAAGTCTGATTTTAACATGACCATATTGTCCACGACCACCAGATTGACGTGCGTATCTTACTTCTGATTCTACAGTTTGAGTAATAGTTTCTTTGTAAGCAACTTGTGGTTTACCTACATTAGCTTCTACTTTAAATTCTCTTAACAATCTATCTACAATGATTTCAAGATGTAGCTCACCCATACCAGAGATAATGGTTTGACCTGTTTCTTCATCTGTATAAGCTCTAAATGTTGGGTCTTCTTCTGCAAGTCTTTGAAGAGCTACTCCCATTCTCTCTTGACCAGCTTTTGTCTTAGGTTCAATTGCTACAGAGATTACTGGTTCTGGGAACTCCATTGATTCTAAAATCACTGGTGCATCAGGATCACATAATGTATCTCCTGTAGCTGTATCCTTCAAACCAACTGCTGCTGCAATATCTCCTGCATATACTTCTGTAATTTCTTCTCTAGTATTAGCGTGCATTTGTAGGATTCTACCAACTCTTTCTCTCTTATTTTTTGTAGAGTTTAGAACATAAGAACCTGATTCAACACTTCCTGAATAAACTCTAAAGAAAGCTAGTTTACCTACATATGGGTCTGCCATAATTTTAAATGCTAGAGCTGCAAATGGTTCGTTATCATCTGCATGTCTATCTACCTCTTCTTCTGTTTCTTTAGATATTGCCTTGATAGAAGGAATATCTAGAGGTGATGGCATATATGCTACTATAGCATCTAGAAGTCTTTGAACACCTTTGTTCTTGTAAGAAGATCCACATAATACAGGAGTTATTTGTGTACTTATGGTACCTTTTCTAATTCCTGCAACAATTTGTTCCTCTGTCAGTTCTTCCCCTTCTAAATAGCTAAGCATTAATTCTTCATCAGTTTCAGCTACAGCTTCTACTAATTTTTCTCTATATTCCTGAGCTAATTCCATCATATCTTCTGGAATATCTACTACTTCAAAGTCTTTTCCTAAGTCGTCTTTGTAGATAACTGCATTCATTTTTACTAGGTCTATAATACCTCTAAAATTGTCTTCTACACCAATGGGTAGTTGGATAGGTACTGCATTGGCACCTAGTCTATCTTTTATCATGTCTACAGTTTGGAAAAAGTTAGCTCCTAAAATATCCATTTTATTAATAAATGCCATTCTAGGTACTTGGTATTTGTCTGCTTGTCTCCAAACTGTCTCAGATTGTGGTTCTACCCCACCTTTAGCACAGAATACTGCTACTGCACCGTCTAATACTCTTAGAGATCTCTCAACTTCTACAGTGAAGTCCACGTGTCCTGGTGTGTCTATAATGTTTATCCTGTGATCTTCCCATTGACAAGTTGTTGCTGCAGAAGTTATTGTAATACCTCTTTCTTTTTCTTGAGCCATCCAGTCCATTTCGGAGGCTCCTTCATGTGTTTCTCCTAATTTTCTAATTCTACCAGCATAAAATAATATTCTTTCTGTGGTAGTTGTTTTACCGGCATCTATATGTGCCATTATCCCAATATTTCTTGTTTTTTCTAGTGGAAATTGCCTTGCCACCGTAATCCTCCTTCCATAGGATACGAAAACATATACAGTGTTTTTCAGCAACTAATATATATTAGTATATCCCAAAACTACTATATAAAACATTCTATTACCATCTATAATGTGCAAATGCTTTGTTTGCTTCCGCCATTTTATGTGTTTCTTCTCTTTTCTTAACTGATGCTCCAAGATTATTTGATGCATCTACAATTTCTCTGGCTAATCTATCATCCATAGATTTTTCGCCTCTTTGTCTTGAGTAGTTCACTAACCATCTGATTCCTAATGTCTGTCTTCTCTCAGGTCTTACTTCCATTGGCACTTGATAGTTAGCACCCCCAACACGTCTAGCCTTAACTTCTAGTACAGGCATGATGTTTTCCATTGCTCTTTCAAATACTTCTAATGGATCCTCACCAGTTCTCTCTCTAACTAATTCAAAGGCATTATATACAATTCTTTGAGCTGTTCCTTTTTTACCATCTAGCATAATGCCATTGATTAATTTGGTAACAACTTTGCTACCATAAACAGGATCTGGTAATACTTCTCTTTTAGGTACTCTTCCTTTTCTAGGCACCTTGCTTCCCTCCTTAATAAATAAAATTATTCATCGGTACTCGACAACCTTTATAGGTATGCCGTCGTGCGCTTCAAATGCTATCTATATATATGCATTATCGCTCCGACCGCTAACTATTTTTCTTTAGGTTTTTTTGCACCATATTTTGATCTTGCTTGCATTCTATTGGCTACACCAGCTGTATCCAATACTCCTCTAATTATGTGATATCTAACCCCAGGTAAGTCTTTGATTCTACCACCTCTAATTAAAACAACACTGTGTTCTTGTAGGTTGTGTCCAATTCCTGGAATGTAAGCTGTTACTTCAATACCATTCGTAAGTCTTACTTTAGCTACCTTTCTCAGAGCTGAGTTAGGCTTTTTAGGTGTAACAGTTCTTACAGAAGTACAAACACCTCTTTTTTGTGGTGAATTATGGGTAGTAGAAACTCTTTTAATGGAGTTAAAACCTCTTTGTAGAGCAGGAGCGTCTGATTTCTCAGTAATTTTTTTTCTACCTTTACGTACTAACTGGTTAATTGTTGGCATCTATTGCACCTCCTTCCAATTTATCCTTAACATAGAAAAAGATTTATCTTGTATAAGACGTTTTTTTGTCAAATATAAGATAAATATTTTTTACTTTAATATGGCAGCTGCTGCTGCACCAACATCAATACCACATGCTCTACCAAGTTCTTGCATAGAATCTACATAGATAATTTCTACTGATTTTTTCTTAGCAATTTTTTTTATATTGGCAACTACATGTTCATCTGCATCTTCTGCTATGAATAGGGTTTTTGCATTATCTTCTTTAAGAGCTTTTGTGGTTTGTTTTACACCAATTAATTTATTGGATTCTTTTAATGCTTCTAACATAAAAGTTTCCTCCTCTTTTTTAATTATCTGGGAGATTAATTAATCTCCCAGATAAAAAAGTCCACTTTTATTTTGAATAATATTCTAATTTATATCATATTGTGTATAGCACACTTAAACATTCTAACACTTGTTAATATACCTGTCAACCATTTATTTTGCCATGCTTCCTTTTTTTTATATCCTTTTTTTATGCTTCAATCTAAAATTTTTATTTTTTTTATTCTTCTACAACATTTTCTACTGTATTGTCTTCTTCAATTTCATCAACAATTTCATCTTCTGTATTTAATGCAATATTTTTATATCTTTTCATACCTGTGCCTGCAGGAATGAGCTTACCAATAATTACATTTTCTTTTAGTCCAATGAGATTATCCACTTTACCTTTAATTGCTGCTTCTGTTAATACTCTTGTGGTCTCTTGGAATGATGCAGCTGATAGGAAGGACTCTGTAGCTAGAGAAGCTTTAGTTATACCTAATAATGTTTCTTGATAAGTTGCTTCTTTAAGGCCTTGAGCTCTCATTTCTTCATTGATTTCTTGTAAAGTATGAATATCAACTAAGGATCCTGGTAATAAATCTGTATCTCCAGCATCTTCAACTTTAGCTTTGCTTAGCATTTGTCTTACAATAACTTCAATATGTTTGTCATTGATATCAACACCTTGTAATCGGTATACTCTTTGGACTTCTCTAATAATGTAATTTTCTACACCCTCTACCCCTTTGATTTTTAATATATCATGGGGGTTAACAGATCCTTCTGTAATTTCATCTCCTGCTTCAATTACTTGTCCTTGCTTTACTTTTAGTCTTGAGCTATATGGTATTTCATATTTCTTTTCATCTTCTTCATTTCTTATAATTACTTCTCTTTTGTTTTTGGTTTCTATTATTTCAACTGTACCATCAATTTCGCTGATGATGGCTAGACCTTTTGGTTTACGAGCTTCAAATAACTCTTCAACCCTTGGTAGACCTTGGGTAATATCTGCACCAGCTACTCCTCCTGTATGGAAAGTTCTCATGGTAAGCTGTGTTCCTGGTTCTCCAATGGATTGTGCTGCAATAATTCCAACAGCTTCTCCTACCTGCACTGGATTACCTGTAGCCAGGTTTCTACCATAACAAACTGTGCATACACCATGTTTAGTCTTACAATTTAAGGTTGTTCTTATTTTTATTTTCTCTATTCCTGCATTAATTATGGCTTCTGCATCATCTTCTAAAATCATTTGATTTTTAGCAACTATTATTTCACCTGTCTCAGGATGAATAACATCTTCTAATACATGTCTACCTACTATTCTGTCATATAACTCTTCTATAATTTCATTACCATCTTTAAATGCAGCGGCAACAATACCTTTATCACTACCACAATCTATTTCTCTGGCTATGACGTCTTGACTTACATCTACTAATCTTCTAGTCAGATATCCTGAGTCAGCTGTTCTAAGAGCTGTATCTGCTAGACCTTTTCTAGCACCGTGGGTTGAAATAAAGTACTCTAGTACGGATAATCCTTCACGGAAGTTTGATTTTATGGGAATTTCTACTGTGTGTCCAGCAGCATTGGCCATAAGTCCCCTCATACCACCTAATTGTCTGATTTGGTTCTTGCTACCTCTAGCTCCTGAATGTGCCATAATATAAACGTTGTTCAATCTATCTAAATTGGACATTAATGCTTCTGTAACTTTTTCAGTAGTTTCTGTCCATGTTTCAATAACTCTTTCATATCTTTCTTCATCAGAAATTAGTCCTCTTCTATAGGCTTTTTCATATTTTTCAACTTTTTCTTCAGATTCTGCAATTAATTCAAATTTTTCCTTAGGTACTTCCATATCAGATACTGCTATGGTAATAGCACCCTTTGTTGCATATCTAAAACCCATTTGTTTTATATAGTCTAGCATAATTGAAGTACGAGTGTTTCCATGTTTTCTAAAGCATTTGTCTATTATTTTACCCAATGCTTTTTTATCACATAAGAAGTCTACTTCTAAGGAATAAGGGTCTTCCTTTCTATTTACAAAACCTAAATCTTGAGGTATTTCTTCATTAAATATAAATCTACCCACTGTACTTTCTATGATTTTGCCTCTGTCCTCAGGATTTAATTGTTTTCTAACCTTTACTCTGGCATGTAAGTCTACAGCACCAGTGGAATAGGCCATGAGCATTTCCTCATAGTCTTTAAAAATCATTCCCTCTCCCTTTGCACCAGGTACTTCTATTGTCAGATAGTAACTTCCTAATACCATATCCTGAGTTGGGGTAGTAATTGGTTGCCCATCCTTTGGTGCTAGTATATTATTGGGTGATAACATTAAAAACCTAGCTTCTGCCTGTGCTTCCACAGATAATGGAACGTGTACTGCCATTTGGTCACCGTCAAAGTCAGCATTATATGCTGTACATACCAATGGATGTAATTTTATAGCTTTACCTTCTACTAATACGGGTTCAAAGGCTTGGATACCAAGTCTATGCAATGTTGGAGCTCTGTTTAGTAATACTGGATGTTCTTTTATTACTTCTTCCAACACATCCCATACTTCAGGTTTAACTTTTTCTACCATTCTTTTAGCACTTTTAATATTATGTGCCAAATCTTTTTCTACTAATTTTTTCATTACAAAGGGTTTAAATAGCTCTAGAGCCATTTTCTTAGGTAATCCGCATTGATAGAATTTAAGTTCTGGTCCTACTACTATTACTGAACGTCCTGAATAATCTACACGTTTACCTAATAAGTTCTGTCTAAAACGTCCTTGTTTACCTTTTAGCATATCGGATAGGGATTTAAGTGGCCTATTACCTGGTCCAGTTACAGGTCTACCCCTCCTACCATTGTCAATTAGGGCATCTACTGCTTCTTGTAGCATTCTCTTTTCATTTCTAACGATAATATCTGGTGCCCCTAAATCTAATAATCTTTTTAATCTATTGTTACGATTAATAACTCTTCTATATAAATCGTTTAAATCTGATGTAGCAAATCTACCTCCGTCTAATTGGACCATAGGTCTTAGATCTGGGGGTATTACGGGAATTGCTTCTAATATCATCCACTCAGGTTTATTACCTGATTGTCTAAAGGCTTCTGCTACTTCTAAGCGTCTAATGGTGCGTACTCTTTTTTGACCAGTACTCTCTTTAAGGGTTTGTTTTAATTCTTTTATGAGAGCATCTAAATCTATACGGCTTAATATTTCTTTTATTGCCTCGGCCCCCATACCAGCTTTAAATTCATTTCCGTATTTTTCACGATATTCTCCATTTTCTTTTTCTGTTAGAATTTGTTTTGTCATTAATGGAGTTTTACCTGGATCAATTACTATATAAGCTGCAAAGTAAAGTACCTTTTCCAGTGAACGGGGTGACATATCTAAAAGTAATCCCATTCTACTAGGTATGCCTTTAAAATACCAGATATGGGAGACTGGAGCAGCTAGTTCAACATGCCCCATTCTCTCTCTTCTGACTTTAGATTTGGTAACTTCAACACCGCATCTATCACAAACAACGCCTTTATAGCGAACTCTTTTATATTTCCCACAATGACATTCCCAGTCTTTTTGTGGACCAAAGATCTTTTCACAGAACAGTCCTTCTCTTTCCGGTTTTAATGTTCTGTAGTTGATAGTTTCAGGTTTTTTAACCTCTCCTCTTGACCATTCTCTGATTTTTTCTGGAGATGCTAATGAAATCCTTATGGATTCGAAATTATTTAATTCGTACAAGGAGTATCTCTCCCTTCTTTATAGTTTCAGCACTATAGTAAAAACTTCTCTTGTTATTATCTATATCAATCTTTATAACCATTTAGGTATCATCCTTAAATTAGTTTTTTTAATTATATTTGTCTACCATAAAGTCAATCTTGTATTTATATAATTTCTTCTTCGTCTATTATTATATCTATGTTTTCATCCATATCCATATCTATTTCTAAGTCTTCTATATTCTCAATATCTTCGTCTATGTCTTCATCCATATCTGCATCTTCATCTACATCTTCTGGTTCTATATCTAGTTCAGTTCCTTCATCTCCACTTAATATGCTTCCATGTTCAAATGATAATTCATCACCATCATCAATGGTTTCTTCTATTATAACTTCCTGTTCATCCTCCATCAGTACATTTACATTTAAGCATAAGCTTTGTAATTCTTTTATTAATACCTTGAAGGATTCAGGTACACCTGGTTCAGGAATGTTTTCACCTTTTACAATGGCTTCATAGGTTTTTACTCTACCTATTACATCATCGGATTTTACTGTTAATATTTCTTGTAATGTATGGGCAGCACCATAGGCCTCTAAAGCCCAAACTTCCATCTCTCCAAAACGCTGACCACCAAACTGAGCTTTACCACCCAATGGTTGTTGGGTTACAAGTGAATATGGTCCTGTACTTCTAGCATGGATTTTATCGTCTACTAAGTGGTGTAATTTAAGCATATACATATAACCAACGGTTACAGGATTATCAAAGGGTTCTCCTGTTCTACCATCATATAATGTTAATTTACCACTTCTTGGATAACCTGCTCTTTCTAATGCATCCATGATATCATTTTCGTTGGCACCATCAAATACTGGTGTGGCAACTTTCCAGCCCATGGCTTTGGCTGCTAGACCTAAATGCACCTCTAATACTTGACCAATATTCATTCTAGAAGGTACTCCCAATGGATTTAATACAATTTCCAGTGGTGTTCCATCTGCTAAAAATGGCATATCTTCCTCCGGTAGTACGCTGGCAATAACACCTTTATTGCCATGACGACCAGCCATTTTATCTCCAACACTTATTTTTCTCTTTTTAGCAATATATACTCTAACTAATTCGTTAACTCCTGGTGGAAGTTCATCTCCATTTTCTCTAGTAAATACTTTCACGTCTACTATAATACCTGACTCACCATGAGGTACTTTCAGTGATGTATCTCTTACTTCTCTAGCTTTTTCACCAAAGATGGCTCTTAATAGTCTTTCTTCAGCTGTTAATTCTGTTTCACCCTTTGGTGTAACTTTACCTACTAAGATATCTCCTGAACGAACTTCAGCACCTATACGGATTATACCTCTTTCATCTAAGTCTTTTAATGCATCTTCTCCAACATTAGGGATATCACGAGTTATTTCTTCTGGACCTAATTTAGTATCCCTAGCATCTGCCTCATATTCTTCAATATGAATGGATGTTAAAGCATCTTCTTGTACTAATTTTTCATTTATTAGTATGGCGTCTTCGTAGTTATACCCTTCCCATGTCATAAAACCTACTAGACAGTTTCTACCAAGTGCAATTTCTCCATGGTCAGTAGAAGGTCCATCAGCAATTACTTCTCCTGTTTCTACTCTATCTCCCCTATTTATAATAGGTTTTTGGTTAATACAAGTACCTTGATTTGATCTTTTGAATTTTAATAGTCTATATTTATCAATTTTTCCATCATCAGTTTTGATTACTATTTCATTGGCAGATACTTTTTCAGCTATACCTGAATTTTTAGCAACTACAACTACACCAGAGTCCTTAGCTGCTCTGTATTCCATACCAGTACCAATAATAGGTGCATCTGTAATCATCAATGGTACCGCTTGACGTTGCATGTTTGATCCCATCAGTGCACGGTTAGCATCATCATTCTCTAAGAAAGGTATCATGGCTGTAGCTACGGAAACCACTTGTTTTGGTGAAACGTCCATATAATCTACTTCCGAACATGGTACAACATCAAAATTACCATATCTTGTTCTAACTGACACTCTTTCATTTACAAATTCACCTTTTTCATTTAAAGGTTCATTAGCTTGAGCAATGACAAATAGTTCTTCTTCATCTGCTGTTAAGTATTCAATTTCATCTGTTACTACCATTCTTTTCTTATCAACTTTTCTATATGGTGTTTCTATGAATCCATATTCATTTAATCTAGCATAGGTACTAAGTGAATTTATAAGACCTATATTAGGTCCTTCAGGGGTTTCTATAGGACACATTCTACCATAATGTGAATGATGTACGTCCCTAACCTGGAAGCCTGCTCTTTCTCTAGACAATCCACCTGGTCCTAATGCAGAAAGTCTTCTCTTATGGGTCAATTCTGCCAGAGGGTTTGTCTGATCCATAAACTGTGATAATTGTGAGCTACCAAAGAATTCTTTAATAGCTGCCGCCACAGGTCTTATATTGATAAGAGCTTGTGGTGTAACTAATTCAACATCTTGTATGGTCATACGTTCTTTTACTACTCTTTCCATTCTAGATAAACCTATTCTGAACTGATTTTGTAAAAGTTCACCTACAGAACGTAGTCGTCTATTTCCTAGATGGTCTATATCATCAATATTTCCTATATTGTGATTTAGATTAAATAAATAGTTAATAGTGGCAACTATATCTGCTACTATTATGTGTTTAGGTATTAATTCTCTTTCTTTTTCTTTAATGGCTGCTTTAATTTCTTCCTCTGTTTCAAAACTATCTAATATTTCTTTTAATAGAGGATAATAAACTTTTTCTTTGATTTTAAGGTCGCTAATATCAAAATTAACATGTTCTTTGATATCTACAAAATGATTTCCAACAACTTTTACAACCTTATCATCATCTGAATATACATTCATGCCATAGATACCAGAGTTTTGAATTTTTAAAGAAGTTTCACGATCAATCTTTTGACCTTCTTCTACTAAGACTTCACCAGTCCTTGGATCAATAACATTTTCTGCAGCAATTCTATTTACAATCCTATTTGCCAAAGATAATTTTTTAGATAATTTATATCTACCTACTTTGGCTAAATCATATCTCTTTGGATCAAAAAATAGTAAATTTAACAAAGCATTGGCATTATCCACATTTGGTGGTTCACCAGGACGTAATCTCTTATATATCTCTAACAATGCTTCGTCTCTATTAGTGGTATTATCTTTTTC
>JAAYNB010000169.1 GCA_012521085.1 Clostridiales bacterium
AAACCATAGAAAAAGGGAAACCTTTACTAAAAAGAAAAAGAGGGATTATGAAATTGTCCATAAGATTTTAGAAGATCAGATTACTTTCACAAATTATGGAGAATTATTAAAGAAGAATTTTGATGATTCTAGAGGGAAAGTTGCTCCACTACTTTTAAATAATTCTGACTCGCCAATTACTACAAATAATAGTGTTAAAATATTAAATAATGGGGTAGAGACTTTTAGTGCAATGTTAGAATCCATATCTAAAGCTAAACATCATATACATATGGAATATTATATTGTTAAGGACAGTGAAATAGGACGTAAATTTCAGCAAACTCTTATAAAAAAAGCTAAAGAAGGTGTGGAAATCAGGCTTATCTATGATGCTGTTGGATGTTGGAAACTGAAAAAGAGTTTTTTACAGCCCCTTAAAGATGCAGGTGTGGATTTACGACCATTCCTACCTGTCACATTACCATTTTTTGGCAGTAGGTTGAATTATAGAAATCATAGGAAAATTATAGTTATAGATGGTAAGGTTGGTTTTTTAGGTGGATTAAATATTGGGGATGAATATCTGGGTAAAAATGAAAAGATGGGCTTCTGGAGAGACACTCATATGAAGATTGTAGGAGAGGCTGTACACTTACTACAGGTAACATTTTTAAAGGACTGGTATTTTGTAAGTGGTAAGGAATTAAATGAACATATCTATTTCCCTAAAATGGAACACCATGGAGATAGAATGATACAAATTACAACCAGTGGACCTGACTCAGAATGGGAAGCTATCCACCAGGCTTATTTTGCGGCTATTGCAGCTGCAAACAAGTCAGTATATATTACTACTCCATATCTGGTGCCAGATGATAGTCTTTTAATGGCATTGAAAACTGCTGCCCTTAGGAGAATAGACGTTAGGATATTAGTGCCAGGTAGACCAGATCATAAAACCGTATTCTGGGCTTCTAAATCCCATTTTCAAGAGTTGTTAGAGGCTGGTGTGAGGATTTATCAATACAATAATGGTTTTGTACATAGTAAATTATTCATTGTAGACGATGATTTTTCTTCTGTGGGCACTGCTAATTTAGATATTCGAAGTTTACAATTAAACTTTGAGGTAAATGCTTTTATTTATGATGAAGAAGTAAATCAAAAATTAAAATCAGATTTCTATAATGATTTACAAAATAGTACAGAGGTAATTTTAGATGATTATATAAATAGATCTATTAGCCATAGATTTAAAGAATCCATGGCCAGACTATTTTCACCAATATTATAAAAACATATATGATAATATAAAAATACTTCCTAAATCATATGGACTTAGGAAGTATTTTTAATCCTATTCATTATAAATCATTATTTAATTTTATAATTACGAATTATTCTACAACTATGTCCTGACTATTTTCCCAAACTCCATGTATATTACAGTAGCTTATTGCATGGATTGTACCATTTTTGTTTAATTTAACTTTTGTAGTTCCATAGGGCTCAGTATATTTTTCTCCTTCACCATGGGCTTTAAATTGAAAATCTGCCAGTTCTACAGGGAACTTGCCACCTTCTTCAAAATAAAATACTTTTATCCAAGATATGTAGTGCTCAAATGTATTAGGATGAGGAATTTCATCACCAATAGATACGCCTATTTCAACTAGTTCCCCAGCTTTTACTTTTTCTGGCGCATGTATAACTGGAACGTGTTTTTCACCTTTCCAATCTCCTGATTGTAGAAACTTTCCAAAACTCTTCATAATATAATTCCTCCTTTATATATTTAAAATTAGCCTGTTGTAAGTTATACAACTGGCATATTTATTACATTTAAAAATTTAGCTTCTTAAATATATATAACCATTATCATGGTGAATTAATCAATTTAATACAAATATGTTTAACTAAAGTTATAAATAGTCGAGATTTCCTAGATTTTACTCAGGATTTTTAGTAAAAATTTTTGTAATATATAATAGTATCTAATAAATTAAAGATAAAATACACCATATTAGTATAATAGTAAATAATTAAATTTTATGTTATATTAATTAATATATAAGTAAATATAATTAATTGTAAGATATATGAAATTTGGGTACATATTAAAGAGGCAATATTTATAATATTGTTTTTTATAATTACATAAAAAGGGGTAATCGGATATGAATATTAGACAACTATTTGATATACAAAGAGAGTTAGATAAGAGAATAGTTGAAAATCATGATTTACATGGTGAAGATTTAGTTACAGCTAAGGTATTGGCATTAGAAGTGGAGTTGGGGGAATTGGCCAACGAGACTAGATGCTTTAAGTTTTGGAGCCTTAAGGATGCATCACCTAAGCATATGGTTTTAGAAGAATATGTGGACTGCCTGCATTTTATATTGAGTATAGGCTTAGAAAGTGGATTAGATGGTGATGATTTTGTGGTAAAAGATAATTCAAAGGATTTAATAGAACAATTCCAGGAAATGTTCCAGAAAAGTGCTACCTTTAATAAAGATAGAACTAAGGAAAATTATATAAATTTATTTAATACATTTTTGGCATTAGGAAAAAAACTAGGTTTTACATGGGATGAGATACAAAAGGCCTATCTTATGAAAAATGAAATTAATCATCAAAGACAGGATGAAGGATATTAATATATGCAATATGGATTAATTTAAGTATTAAAATCTAACTTTAAATTTACACAATAAAATACATAATATGGAAATATACAATATAAATAAGGGAGCGATAAATCTATGTTTGTTAGAAAAAAATCAAGACCCTGCCATGAGGCAGAATGTATAATTGGCTATGTGAATGATGTGGTATCTGGAAGAAGAACTGAAGAACCTAAGGTAGATTATCCAATACATAAAACCATGTTGGCCACTGTAAAT
>JAAYNB010000170.1 GCA_012521085.1 Clostridiales bacterium
AAAAATCTAGTAATAATTTTTCTGTTCTAGGTATTAATCTACAATTAGAAGGTGTTTCTACAAACCCAATTACAATTAATGTATCTTCTGATGTAGAAAGTGTATATGAAAAGATAAAATCCTTTATTGATGAATATAACAAAATAATAGATGATATAACTGAACAAATAAATCAAAAATTCTATAAAGACTATCATCCTCTTAGCAATGAAGAAAAACAAGCTATGAAAGATAGAGATATAGAATTATGGGAAGAAAAGGCTAAAAGTGGATTAGTACAAAATGACCCAACTCTAACTAGAATGTTACAAACTTTAAGAAGCAGGTTATATGAAAAAGTAGAGGGAGTAGGTGGTAGTTTTGACCATATTACTCAAATAGGTATTACTACAGGACGCTATCAAGATGGTGGTAAACTAGTAATAGATGAACAAAAACTTAAAAATGCTATAAATAATGATCCAGAGGGAGTTTTGGAATTATTATTTAAAACTCCAGAAGGTTCTGATGAAAATGATGAAAAAGTTAAAAATAGTGGATTAGTTAATAGAATTTATGATACTATGGTAGATAGTATGAAAGAAATCATATCCAAATCTGGGCCAGGAGAGGATGCAGCACTACTTAGAAATGTAAGATCTAATATATTAATAGATTTTGTTACAGAACAATCCTCAATTAGTCTATTGGATAAGGATATAGAAAAGCTTAACCAAAGAATAATTAGGGAGGAAAGAATCTTAGCACAGAGAGAGGATAGTTATTGGAAAAGATTCACAGCCATGGAAAAGGCTATGGCAGCTATGCAGCAACAGAGCATGTGGCTAATGTCTCAAATGGGATTCTATTAATTAGAATTTAAGGAGGTTTAACTCTATATGGCAATGAGAAATCCATATAATCAGTATAAGGAGAACAACATAAAAACCGCATCAACAGAGAATTTAACTTTAATGCTTTATGATGGAGCATTGAAGTTTGCAGGTCAAGGTAAATTATTTATACAAGAAAAAAATATTCCCATGGCCAATGAGGC
Source organism: Clostridiales bacterium (assembly GCA_012521085.1). Lineage (GTDB taxonomy): Bacteria > Bacillota > Clostridia > Peptostreptococcales > Natronincolaceae > JAAYNB01. The sequence continues at coordinate 1,037 of JAAYNB010000170.1, forward strand.
TATAATAAGGGCCCAGGATATTATTCATGAATTAAATATAACCTTAGATATGCAATATGAAATTTCCCATAATCTAAGAAGTTTATATACCTATATACTAGAGAGATTGATTGATGCCAATATTAACAAGGATGTGGAAAGCCTAGATGAAGTAATAGATTTAATTAGGGAATTGAGGAACACTTGGAAGGAAGCTATGGAATTAGCCAAATAGGAAGATAGGTGGTCATGTGAGATTAGATGAGATAAATTATCTTTTAAGACTTAGTGGTTCGAAATTGACTCTTTTAGAAGTTTTATTGGAGAGCACCAAAGAACAGTCAGAAATATTAAATAGTGAGCAGGAAGAGAAAATAGAAGCTTCATTGAGAAAAAGACAGGATATTATCAAAAAAATTGATATATTAGATAATGAATTTTTAATAAAATATACTGAGCTAAAATCAGAATTAGGTGTGAATAGTCTCCTGGATTATAAAGAAGATTTGGGCCAAGAGCTGAGAGCATTACAGAATAAAATATTTGAAATATTAAAAATTACAGAGAAAATTCAAGAATTAGATAATTCAAATAGAGAAAAATTTGAAGAAAATATGAAAAAAGTTCAAGAAGGTATCAGAACCATTAGAAATAGTAAAAAGGTAACTGCAGGATATAAAGCCTATCAAAGTCAGGCCCATTCCATATTTTTAGATAAAAAGAGATGATTTATTAATATTTCCTTTGAGATATTTATTAAAATAGTATATAATAATTTAATGTACATCTGAAGGTCTGTGATTGAAAGTCCATGCCAGTCGCAGGCAAAGGGACCCACGTAAGGTAATAAAAAATAGTATTACTGAGCATGGTGCGGCTTAGAAGTAAGACCTGCCGGATAAACCGAGAGGAATATTAGTGATGGTAACCCCTGAGCGAATTTCCCAGCAGGCGAGTGTGGGGGCAAAGATCAGGTCAGCTTCTTTTGTACATATTATTATGTAAAATAAAACTTCGATACAAATATCGAAGTTTTTTATTTTGTCATTTTTCCATATAGAAAATTCAGAAAAGATAGTTATGCTTTTTTATTCACAAAGATATTAACATGCTATTTCATTCAAAAACAAGGTTATCAACAAGGTTATTCACATTATCCACATAACATCTCTAAAGATATACACAATCAATTGGGTATAAATTGTTGATAGACTATAGGTTAAATAATGACTATATTTCAATTATATTTCATATAATAAAGTTAAAGCAATACATATAGTATTCAGTATATTTCGAAAACTCAAAATCAAAGAATGTTTTACTTTATAAATAGAGGGTATATATAAAAATATCCACAAAGATATTTAGCATAGTTAAAAGTTTTAAACTGGTTCTTCAGTTTAAATATAATAGATAAGGAAGGGGCTGGAGAGATGAAGGTAATTGTAAGTGGTAAGAACATTGATATAACAGAGGTGTTAAGAGACACAGTAGAAGCTAAAATCTCTAAATTAGACAAATATTTTAGTGAAGGAGCTGAAGCCCAGGCTACTTTATCTGTAGAAAAATATAGACAAATTATTGAAGTAACTATCCCAATTAATGGAGCCATCCTAAGAGCAGAAGAATCTAGTGATGATATGTATACATCTATAGACAAAGTTGTGGATAAGTTAATTAGACAGCTTAGAAAGCATAAGGTGAAAATGCAAAAAGGTCGTTCTCAATTTTATGAAACCATTAGATTTGAAAACATTACACAATCAGATGAGGAAGATGACAAATATGACCCTAAGATAGTAAAGACAAAACGTTTTCCAATAAAGCCAATGAGTCCGGAGGAAGCGGTTTTACAAATGGAGTTAATAGGACATAGCTTTTTTGTATTCGCCAATGCTGAGACAGATGAAGTAAATGTGGTTTATAAGAGAAAAGATGGGAATTATGGTTTAATCGAACCTGATTTTGAATAAATTTATATATAAATAGGCAGTAGATTTTAAAATCTACTGCCTTTATTTGTGAAATGTCTTATCATGTATTAATTTCTAAGATTTTGAAGGAAAAAATATTTATATGTAGAAATACTATATGAATAAGCATTTGTTATATTTTTCATATATAATAGACTTAGATTTTTAAAGGTGGGGTGGCAATATGATATTGGAAGCTATTTTATTAGGTATATTATTAGGCAAGTTAAGGGGTGGAGGATTTAATAGATTAGGACAATCCATATTTAAGTTATCATGGGTGATTTTTTTTGCATTTTCTTTAACTCTATTGACATCTATTTTAATAAGTTTAGGAAATCCCATTGCCATAAAATATAGAATGCTTTATTATATAATTTCATATGGATTATTAATTATATCTCTATTCTTTAATATAAAATACAAATCCATGTGGTTTATCATGCTGGGATGTATATCTAATTTTATAGCCATTTTAATCAATGGAGGAAGTATGCCAATAGATATGAGTATATTAAAAAAGATGGGTTTTGAAAATCTATTTACTTCCATAGAATCAGGAGCATTGGTACAATATATTCCATTGGATAAAGTAAATAATTTCACTGTATACTTGGGGAAAATCTTTAGTACACCTAAAGGCTATCCCTTAAAACAAATCTTTAGTATAGGTGATTTGTTAATTGTCATAGGTATATTTTTCTTAATACAAGGCATGATGCTATCCAATACTTATGGTAGAAGGTCTAAGGTAATAAGATTTGATCACAAGGGAAAATTAATAAAGTAGTAAGTAATAAATATTTTTAATACTTCCAAGATAGATATTTTATCTATTCTATGGAAGTATTTTTGTAATAAAATGTTTTTTATAAAAATTAAAGCATTATTATAGAAAGTCTTTTATAATTGTATATTATAAATATTTGATTTTACTAGAGTAGGAGAAAAACAAAGAAGGAATGTATATTGTATAAAAAATAAATCAATGATAAAATATAGTGATGGATAATTAGAGATATGAGCTTTATAAGTATTATAAATATATAAATAATGAGGTGGAGTAGTTGAAGGCTTTATTTGAAAAAATCTTTGGTAGTTATAGTGCCAGGGAATTGAAGAAATTGGACAAAACCGTTAAAAAAATAGAATCCCTGGAACAGGAATATGCAAATTTAAGTGATGAGGATTTAAAAAATAAAACAGTTGAGTTTAAAGCTAGATTAGAGAAGGGTGAAACTCTAGATGATATATTACCAGAGGCCTTTGCCACTGTCAGGGAGGCAGCTTTTAGAACTCTGGGAATGAAACACTATACAGTACAATTATATGGTGGTATTGTTTTACATCAGGGCAGAATTGCAGAAATGAAAACTGGTGAAGGTAAGACTTTAGTGGCCACATTACCAGTATATCTAAATGCCTTGACAGGTAGGGGCGTACATGTGGTAACTGTAAATGATTATTTAGCCAAGAGAGACTGTGAATGGATGGGTAAAATATATAATTTTCTAGGTCTTTCTGTT
>JAAYNB010000171.1 GCA_012521085.1 Clostridiales bacterium
ACTTCATCATCTACACTTCTAATACCTTCAGCAATGGCCTCAGCCATTATCTTTGTATTTTTCCACATGGTATCATATATAATAGTTATTTGATTTTCTTGATAATCTTTTGCCCATTCCATATACTTGTTTATAATTTGTAATGGGTCTTTTCTCCATAGTACTCCATGACTTGGGAAAATTGCATCTACTGGCAAATTCAAACTAAGAACTTCTTCAATTTTCTTAACAACTAAGGGGCTAAATGGAGTTAGGATATTACCATAGTATTTTATACATTCCTGCCATAATTCGCATTGATCTACTAGGTCATTATACATTAATTCTGATGCATAATGTTGTCCAAAAGCATCGTTACTAAATAGAATATTCTCACCTGTTAAATATACAAACATACTATCAGGCCAATGTAACATAGAGGCTTCTACAAAAATTAATTTGTTTTTTCCTAAATCTATGGTATCACCAGTTTTCACTTCAACAAAATTCCAATCTTCATGGAATTGTCCTTTTAATGATCTAACACCATTTCTTGTACAGTATATAGGAGTATCAGGAATTTCTTTCATTAAATCTTGTAATCCACCACTATGATCTATCTCACCATGGTTTGCAATTATGTAATCAATTTCATTGAGATCTATTTCTTTTTTAAGATTTTCTACAAATTCCTTGCTAAAAGGATCCCATACAGTGTCAATTAGAACAGTTTTTTCATCTCTTATTAAATAGGAGTTATAAGATGAGCCTCTATGAGTAGAATATTCTTCTCCATGAAATCTTTTTAGATCCCAATCAATTTTTCCTACCCATGTAACAGTATCCGTTAATTTCAATGCCATAATAAATTATCCCCTTTCCTCATCTTATCCGCTTTTTTTGATTCTTAAGACTAGAGATATCCTTAGTTTGTCACCAATAGAAAAATTTAAACATTTTTTGTATTTTTTCTTTTTTCTAAATTGAGCACAACTCCTTTCTACAATATATATTAAATATACCCATGACTTTTAAAATTAACTTGTTTTTTATAATTTTTGGATAATATTTAAGTATATGGCTTTGAAAACTAATTTATATATAATTTATAAGAATTCTATATTTTTATTAGAAAAAGTATTAAGTGACATGGGTATTACCGATTTATTTTCTTGTTCAATATATACATTCACATTTGATTGATCATATATTGTATTTCCTGTTCCCTGATCAAAGGTTATAATTTTACCCATGAGTGAATCAGAATCCCTGGTCCTAAATTTTTGTCCAGTGAAATAATCGAAGAGTCTCTTAGAAAGTGTAAAGAAAATTTCCATATCCACCTCATTTAAATGTTCTTGACAAATAGTACTCACTGCACGAAGGCTATTATATTCTTTCCTAATAGTATAAAATGCATATAAATCTGCAATATATATAATTCTAGATAATAAGGGTATTTGTTTTCCTGATATATTTCTAGGATAACCAGAACCATCATATTTTTCATGGTGATATAATACTGCTTGTAACATATCCCTTGTCATGAAATCACATTTTGTCAATATTCTATGACTGTGAATAACATGCTCATAAAATTCATTAATATTAGTTTCGTCCCATTGATCCATATATCTCTTATTATCAGGTAGATTTAATACCCCTATATTAACTAACATGGCAGTTATATAGAGTTCTTCCCT
>JAAYNB010000172.1 GCA_012521085.1 Clostridiales bacterium
ACATGAAGTGATCTCTGCTTAACTGAAAGTAGTGTTCCAAATCCTGCTGTATATAGGTGAAACACTGACATTAGGATGGCTATTATTGCCACTACCTTACCAACTGTGCCTGTTAGTTTTCTGGCCTTACTAGCTTCCGCATCATATTCTTCTAACAACTTATCAACATCCAATGCTAATTCACTTTCTGTCATGGTTTTAACCTTATCTGTCATTATAGAACCTCCTTTATGAGATATGATAGTATGGAAAATCTTTTTACCGTAAATTTCACCCCTGTTCTAGGCTTAGAAAAGTCCAGAAAAGGATATATATTTTTGTAAATTTTTATCCTATGTTCAGCTCTTTCGGCCCCTGTACGATATACTAATTCATCCATAATTTGATTTATATTGTATATCCTAAAACCTTTGTCCGTTATTTCAAAATCATAAGGAGTTGTAGATGGTAGTCCTGCCCCATAGGAATAAAAATAGGATTCCTCTAATATGATATTATTCTCTTTATCAATAATGTATATTTCTATAACTGGAGTTAATTGGACTGAATGTGTATATTCTATCTCGAATCTGTCATCAGTTTTTATTGGCCAGGATTTAAGATATTCTCCAGTTTTATAGTCTACAGCTAATAATACTTTTATTGGTATTTGAGATATCATAACTAGGAGAACTAATAATATTAATATTACTAATGTTTTTTTATAATGGATTGAGGTATTGGAGCAACTCCCAATACCTCTATCCATATTTTTTATATTACTTAACATTCATCTCATCATAGTATCTTTGAGCTCCTGCATGTACTTCTATAGGCATTCCCTGTAGAGCTGTTTCTAGTTTTATATCATTACCTCTTGCATGAGTATCTATAATCACTTGTCTATGTTCGAATAGAGCTTTTGTAAGTTCATATACTAAATCTTCATCTAATTCTTCAGGAACAACTAACATGGCCATAACAGCAGCTGTTGTTACGTCCTCATCCTGTCCTTTATATGTTCCTCCTGGAATTACAACTTCTGTATAGAATGGATATTCATTAGCCAACTCAGTAATTTTTGCTGATGTTATAGGCACAACCACTATATCAGTTGTTTGTGCTACTTCTGTAACTGCTGAAGTTGGTAATCCTGCTGTTAAGAAAGCAGCATCTATTTGTTTATTCTTTAATTGGTCAGCCGCCTCATCAAAGGATAGATAGTCAGCTTTACCTAAATCATCATAGGTCATTCCATGGGCTGCAAGGATTTGTCTAGCATTAGCCTCTGCTCCTGATCCAGGTGCCCCTATAGCTACTTTTTTACCTTTTAGATCTTCTATTGAATTGATATTGGAATCTTTTGTAGCTATAACTTGAACTAATTCAGGATATAGCATTGCCATTCCCTTAATATTTTCTATCTTGCCTTGATCTGCAAATATCTCTGTACCTGTATATGCATAATATGTTATGTCATTTTGAATAAAGGCTATTTCTGTTTCTCCTTTGGACACTAAACCAATATTTTCAACAGATGCACCTGTTGATTGAGCATTTGCTGTTACATTGTCAACATTGTCATTGAAGATCTTAGCCATCGCTCCACCTAATGGATAATATGTTCCTGCTGGTCCACCTGTAGCTATGGAGATATATGTAGTACCGCCTCCACCACTCTTAGCAGTTTCACCGCCATCTTCTGTTCCACCAGTTGATTGGTTAGAACCGCATCCTGCAAGTAGAGCCATTGTCAAAACTAGTACCAATAATAATACTGTTCCTTTCTTAAGTCTAAACATCATTAAATCCCTCCCATATTTTTTTCCCATTCATATAGGCAGTTTAATGTTCTTAATATTCTGCCAGATGCATGGTATTAATTTTGAAACTCTATTAGGGTATGACCTATACTAATATATTACAACAGTTTTGACTTTATTTCCACTATTTTTTAAGGTTTTTAAAATTTTATAAGATTTTTTCAATACACACTTTATGAAATTCATATCTAATAATGTTGCATTTGCTAGATAATATAATGTTTTCAAGCATAATAAATTCTAAATATATTTCTAATCTTTTTTTGTATTAATAATATATTTGATAAAAATATCTTTATTTTTCAAAAAAATAAAAGGGCCTATTATCTATATGATAATAAGCCCTTTTAGGGTTAAGTATTATGCATTAACACTTTCTTTTAATAATTTACCTGCTTTAAATACAGGTGCTTTTGATGCTGGAATTTCGATTACTTGTTCAGGATTTCTAGGATTTCTGCCTTGTCTTGGTTTTCTATGTCTTACTTCAAAGGTACCAAATCCTACTAATTGTACTTTGTCACCTTCTACAAGGGCTTCCTCCACAGTTTTCATGAAAGCATTTAATGCTGCTTCTGCATCCTTTTTGGTTAATTCGCTTTTTTCAGCAATTTTCGCAACTAATTCAGCTTTATTCATTCACATAACCTCCTTGATATTTTAGGCTATTCTAGTACTTATAAGGTATTCTCTATTAGCCTTTAATTTCCTTCTTTTTTGCTAAATTTCTCTAATTATTTTTTTCTTTAGTTTTAGCCTTTTCCCAAAGTATGTCCATTTCTTCCAATGTCATTTCTTTGAGATTCTTTTTTTCTGCCTTTGCCATATTTTCTACATCTTTAAATCTATCTATAAATTTATTGGAAGTTAGATTTAGTGCATCTTCTGGGTTTACACCTAAAAATCTAGATAGATTTACTGTGGCAAAGATTAAATCTCCTATTTCTTCTTTAATTTTTTCTGGATCTTCGAGATAATATGCTTCTAATACCTCTCCTAATTCTTCATGAAGTTTTTTTATAACTCCTTTTATATGATCCCAATCAAAACCAACATCTGCCGCTTTTTTCTGTAATTTGTCTGCCCTCATAAGAGCAGGTAATCCTTTAGGTACTCTCAACATGGACTCTGTAGTACTTGAAATTTGTTTTTCTCTTTCTTTTTGTGCCTCCCAAGTGGATAATGCCTCTTTATAGTTGTCTACTTTTGTCTTTTCAAAGACATGAGGATGTCTGTAAACCAGTTTTCTGCAGATACTATCTATGACTTCTCTAAAGTTAAAGGCTTGCCTTTCTGAGGCAATTTGACTATGAAATACAACCTGGAGTAATAAATCTCCCAGTTCTTCCTCTAATAAAACATCATCCTTTAACTCTATAGCTTCCAGTACTTCATAAGATTCTTCTATGAGATTTGGTTTTATACTATCATGAGTCTGCTCTCTATCCCAGGGACAGCCATCTTCACTTCTTAATATTTCCATGATTTCCACTAAATTATTCACATTATAGTATTTTTGTTGGTCCGTGTCAATCCTTGGTATATAAATACTTGTAAGATGATCTATCCATTTTAGTCGATCCAATTCATATAATGGTATTTTTTCCACCTTCTGGATCTCTGGGATGCCTGCATTTTTTACAATTATGATTTCTTGTTCATCATTGTAATATTCCATTAGCTTTAGTTTTACTTCAGAGGCAATAAGGGGATCATATACTTGGGTTATAATATTTGCCATTGTAGTATCAGGCTCTTGTGTGTCTAATTGTAATGCGTCTAAAAGTTTAAACCCATCTATTGCATCTATTTTAAGTGCCATTAACATAGCATCTATAAAGCTCATGGCGGGATAAACTTTTGTTTTAATATTTTTTTCTTCACATTTTTCTAGTAAAATTTGTACTGATTTTTCTGCCACATAGGGATGGCCTGGAACTGCATATATTACATCTTTTCTTTCCAATTCTGTCAAAATAATATTTGCCATTTCTCCATAGACTGCTTGAAAATCCTCTTTTTCTTCATAAACTTTGTCAAAGGTCTCAAAATTTATACCTTCCTCTTTTAAAAATTCTACACCTGGATGATTAGCTGTTCTTAAGTACACTATTTCATGTCTTTTTAATTCTCCTATGGTGGCCATACTCATATGTTCTTTGCCGCCAGGGCCAAGACCTGTTATGGTGAGTTGGTACATGGAAAAAATCCTCCTTATTTACTACATAAGTTTTAACTTTTGTAATATTGGTATTATCTTGCTTCCTCCTGGTAATAAATCAAAATCTGCTTCTGTAATGCTCTTTGTCTTAAGTAGCATTATTCCATAGACTATACCACCTATACCAATGGATATTATGGTAGATAGGTTGTTGCCTACATATTTAAATAGTTGTCCATATGTGATATACACCACCAAAGACATAACTATAACAGAAGATACTGGCCTTATTAAAAATTCATCCATTGGGAATACTGCTCCCGTTTCTTTTTTAACTGCCCTTAGGTTCAGTGCAAAGGCTGTGAAATATGCCACTACTGTTCCTATGGCTGCACCCTTAACATTTAATATGGGTATTCCTGTCAATACATATGTTACAAGGGATTTGAATACTGCACCAATGATAAGGTTTTTTACTGGAATATCTGGTTTTCCCAATCCTTGTAAAACTCCTGTCAACGCCTGTAGTGGTGCTAAAAATGTAACAGCAAAGGCCAGGAAGAACAGTATTTGCCCTATACTAGATGGTTCATTGGGATATAGCATTGTCATAATAGGTCCTGATAGGACTGCTAATCCTGCTGAAGCTGGCAGGCCTATTAATAATGATACTCTAAGGACGGATTTTGAATCAGATATTACTCTTTTCATATCATTTGTAGCCACTGCTTCTGATATAACAGGTACTACACTGGTGGCCAATGCCACAGTAAGAACCTGTGGTAGATTTACAAGGGTGGCGGCCATTCCCTGTAGTTGTCCATAGAGGCTGGTGGATTCTAATACTGTAAATCCAATGGCCTGAAGTCTTCTCATGACTATTATAGTATCTATGGTGTTAATTAAGGGCATTACTGCAGCACCTATGGCTATGGGAATAGATATTCTAAGTATATTTTTTATTATCTCTGTAAAGCTTTCTTCTATACTATCCTCATTATGTCCTTCCAAATTGAGTATTTTATCCTTTCTCTTGAAATAGATAAATAACATACTAATAAGTGCAAAGAAGGCACCTATGGCTGCTCCTAAGGATGCACCGGCTGCTCCTAGAGCGATATTAAAATATTTCAATAATAAAACTGCAAAGGATAGGCCAAATATAACTCTAGCAGCTTGTTCTACTATTTGAGATATGGCTGTTGGTGTCATATCTTTCATACCTTGGAAATAGCCCCTAAAGGATGCTAGGGCTGATACAAAAAACACTGCTGGTGCCAATGCTAATACTGAATAAAAAGCATTGGGACTTTTAAATATGTCATGGACCAATGTGGGTGTTAATAGGGCTAAGCCAATGGCTCCAATACCTCCTAATGCCAGTAATAGGTAGAAGGCGGTTTTAAATGTCTTATGGGCTCCTCTGTAGTCCTGTTTTGCTCGTTTTTCTGAAACCAGCTTAGATATGGCTGTAGGAAACCCTGCCGATGTAAAAGCCAGGAGTAAATTAAAAACTGTATATCCTGCTTGATAATAACCCATACCCTCTGATCCTATAATTCTACCTAAGGGGATTCTAAAGAAAGCACCCATTATTTTTACTATTATACCTGCGGCACCTAATATAAATGCACCCTTTAAAAAGCTATCTCTTTTCATAGTATTTCCTCCATAGTTCTATATGTCTATTGTTACTCTATGTATTATAGCAGAGTTTTAATTAAAAAAATAGCCCTAAGGGGCTATTTCTTCTTATTGTTCCATTTGTTTTGATAAAAATAAGGCGGCAGTTTCGGCTGTTTTTTCTTCTACTTCTCCCATGACAACACCCTTTGTTTTGGAACAGATTACAATGGATCCTATGGGATCTCCCTGTGTTATTATGGGGACAATTACTTGGGCAGTGTATTGGACCTCTCCCACTTCTTCTAGGATGATGGGATACATTTCCACGCCTTCATTTAGGCTAACTCCCTGTCTTTCTTCCATCATATTTTCCAATGATGGACTAACTCTTTTATCCACATATTCTTTTTTTGAATCACCTGCAATAGCTATTACATGATCTCTATCTGTGATTATAGCTATATGACCTAGACTTTCTTGAATGGACTCCACAAATTCTGTGGCAAATTCACTTAATTCCCCTATGGGTGAATATTTTTTTAGAATTACTTCCCCAGAGCGATCTGTAAAAATTTCCAAAGGATCCCCTTCTCTAATTCTAAGTGTTCTTCTAATTTCTTTGGGAATAACTACCCTACCTAAATCATCTATTCTTCTTACTATCCCAGTAGCTTTCAATATAATTCCTCCTAATAATAAGTCAATTTTTAGTGTAGTTATAGTATTTTACCAAGACAAGTTTTTTATTCACAGGAATAGTATAAGAATTTCCAATAAAAAAAAGACAGATGTAGCTATATATGCTTATATCTGCCTTTTTTAAATATTTCTATTACAGTTCTTCTTTTTTGGTAATTTTTGCATTATCCATTAATTCCATTAGATTTTTTTGGAATGCTTCTTCTTTTAAATATTCAACTATATATATTTCCACATCTTCAAATTTTGATTCTTCTTTGTTGTAATCCTCAACTAAAATAATATGATAACCAAAAGAAGTCTCCACCACATCACTGATTTCCTTAGGATTAAGTGAAAAAGCTACTTCTTCAAATTCTGGTACCATTATTCCTCTACCAAAACTACCTAAGTCTTCAGCTATAATTGTTGAATCATCTTGACTTTCATATGCTTCCCATTCTTTTAGGAAGTCTTCTGGACTATTTATTTTACCTAAGATTTCTTCTGCTTTTTCTTTAGCTTTATCTTTATTATCTTCTTCAGTAACTCTTACTAATATATGTTTTGCTGTAACTTCTTCTATGGTAAAATACTCAGTATTTTCATCATAATATTTTTTTGCATCTTCTGAGGATATTTCAACTTCTTCTATGAAGGCATCTCTATATTTATGGATTACTAAGTCTTTTTTAAGTTGCTCTTTAATATATTCTTCATCAATATTATTTTCTTCTGAGAATTTTTTAAATTCTTCATTTCCATCTGCAAATTCTTTATAAGCTGTATATCTTTCCTCTATTTCTTCATCTGTAATTTCTATATTTTTCTTTGTAGCTTCTTGTAATACCAATTCTTCAAGAATTAGTTGTTCTAGAATTCTCTCTTTAATTGAATCCAATAGTGTCATTCCACTGCCTAAATCTTGGTTTAACAGTTCTTCCCCATATTCTGCTTCATAGCTCATTCGCTGTAGAGCTAGGGTTTTTTCAAAATTGTCTATAGATATATTACTTCCATTAACTACTGCCACTGCATCCTCTGGTAATTTTGAACTACCTGTGCAAGCAGTCATTATTGATCCCATAATTAGTATCATTGCCAATATAAACAGGATTCTTTTTCTGTTGTTTATTAATTTCATCTTTTTATCCACTCCCTTTTTTGTCTGTACTCTATTATAACGAATTTTGTCAGTTTTTTAAACCACTAATTTTTTCTATTATCTCTAATAGTTCTGTTAGCATCTTGTTTTGGTTTTGTGTAGTTATTTTATATGTGAAATAGGGGCTTTTTCCTGCATTAATATTTACTTTTCTAGGATATCTCTCTAATATAGCCATTATATTTTCTGGTTTTAAATTTTTATCATTTCTCAACTGTATTTTTATTTCCTTATTTCTCTGTGTAATATATTCCACATTTAAATTTCTAGCCAATGCTTTGATATAGGATATTATAAGTAGATTTCTCACATTTGTAGGTATATCTCCAAATCTGTCCTCTATTTCTTCTTCTATATCATACATATCCTGTCTATGGCGTATTGAAGCAATTTTTTTATAAATTTCTATTTTATATCTTTGATTAGGTATATAATCTTCTGAAATATATGCATCTACATTTAGTTCCAGAGTAGTGTCTTCATATTTGTCAACTTCCTGACCTTTTAACTCGCCCACAGCTTGTTCTAATAACTTTACATATAAATCATAACCTATGGAGGCCATATGGCCATGCTGTTCTGCACCTAGGAGATTACCTGCACCCCTTATTTCTAAATCTCTCATGGCAATTTTAAATCCTGAGCCAAATTCTGTGAATTCATTAATGGCCTGTAGTCTCTTTTCTGCCACTTCAGTAAGAATTTTATTTTCTTCATATAATAGATATGCATAGGCCTGCCTATTGGTCCTACCTACTCTCCCTCTTAATTGATATAATTGGGAAAGTCCTAATTTATCTGCGTCTTGAATAATAATAGTATTCACATTACCTATATCTAATCCTGTTTCTATTATGGTGGTACATACTAATACATCATATTCTCCATGATAGAAATCCAGCATTATATTTTCCAACTCTCTCTCACTCATCTGTCCATGGGCCACTGCTATCCTAGCTTGAGGCACTAATTCCCTCAGTTTAGCTGCTGTCTTATGAATACCTTGTACTCTATTGTGGACATAATATACCTGCCCATTACGATTTAATTCTCTGGTGATGGCATCTATAATTAGGGATTCATTATAGGCTGCCACATAGGTCTGTACTGGATATCTCTCCTCTGGTGGGTCTTCTATAATACTCATATCTCTAATACCTACCATGGACATATGCAATGTTCTAGGAATTGGTGTGGCTGTCAATGTAAGTACATCAACGGATTTTTTTAATACTTTTAGAGCTTCTTTGTGTTTTACTCCAAAACGTTGTTCTTCGTCTACTATTAAAAGTCCCAAATCTTTAAATACCACATCTTTGGAAAGTATTCTATGTGTGCCTATTAATATATCTACATTGCCTGTTCTCAAGTCCTCTATGGTCTTATTTTGTTCAGCTGCTGTTCTAAATCGGCTTAGCATACCTATAGATACTGGAAATCTGGAAAATCTCTCTTTAAAATTATTATAATGTTGTTGTGCCAATATGGTTGTAGGTACTAAAACTGCCACTTGTTTACCGTCCATTACTGCTTTAAAGGCGGCTCTAATGGCTACTTCTGTCTTTCCATAACCCACATCACCACATAATAACCTGTCCATGGGACGAGGTTTTTCCATATCTCTTTTTACTTCTTCAATGACCTTTAATTGATCTGGAGTTTCCTCATAGGGAAATAGGTATTCCAATTGTTTTTGCCATTCTGTATCTGGTGAAAATGCATGACCTTTGCTCTTTTCTCTTTGGGAATAGAGTTCTATAAGCTCCTGGGCCATATCTCTAATGGCTTTTTTAGCTTTAGCCTTTGTATTTATCCACTCTGTACCACCTAATTTGTTCACTTTAGGTGCTTTGTTCTCTGCACCAATATATTTTTGTATTAAATCCATTTGATGTGTAGGTACATAGAGATTATCTTCACCTGAATACCTAATTTTTAGATAGTCTTTTTTAACACCTTCTACTGTTAGTTCTTCTATACCGATGTATTTTCCAATTCCATGGTTTTCATGAACTACATAATCACCTACATTGAGATCTATAAAGGATTTTATGGGAGTGGCATCTTTTATTTTACTTTTCTGACGTCTTTTTTTATGGGCTCCATATATTTCGTAATCTGTATATAAGACATACTTAATATCTGTATATTCAAATCCCTGTCTCATATCCCCCTGTAAAATAAGGACTTTATTACTCTGTGGTTCTTCTTCTCCTCGGACAACAAAACTTACGGGGATATTATCATCCCTAAGGGCTTCTAATAGTTTAAGGGCCTTTTCTTTGGTATTTACCATTAATACTATTTGATAGCCTCTAGTAATCAAAGATTTTATTTCTTCAATAAGATTTTGTATCTTTCCACGAAAATTTTGAATTGGTCTAGATGTGAAATTAATAATTTCCTTAGGCGGAAAATCCCTTTGATTTTTAGGTAAAAGACTTATTGTAATCAAAGGATATTCCTTTAACTTAGGTATTAAATCCTCATATTTGGATATTATGGAGATTTGATTGGGCAGAACCTGGCCCCTTTCCAATAGGGTTTTAAAATTATCCTGAAATTCTGTATTTAATCCTCTGACTTTTTCTTTACCCCGGTCTAATTCATCTAATAAAATTATGGTATCAGATGGTAAATAGTCTAAAAAGGTATTAGTTTCTTCATAGATATAGTGAATGAATTGTTGAGAACCATTAAAATTACCTAGATTTTCAAATTTTTCTATGGCCTCAAATATTCTCTTTTTTAAACTTTCTCCAATTTCCTGTGGTATTTTCTTTAAATTATTTTCTAATTCTTTTTTAAGTTTTGCTATGGCATTTTCCTCAAGCCCAGGTTCTATAATGATTTCAGTAGCAGGATATATATTTACTTCCTCAATTTTTTCAATGGATTTTTGTGTTCCCACTGAAAAATACCTTATGGAATCTATTTCATCGTCAAAGAGTTCTATTCTAATGGGATATTCTTCTGTAGGTGGAAATATATCTATAATTCCCCCTCTGATACTGAATTCTCCAACCTTTTCTATACCTTCTGTTCTCTCATATCCCTGTATAATCATGGTCTGAATAGCGTCCTCTAAATCTATCCTCTCACCTAATTTGAATCTTAATTTGTATTTTTTATATATGTCCACTGGGGTAGTCCTTAGGAGTAGTGATTCTAATGAGGCAACTACTACATGGTTTTTATCTTCAGTTAATTTATTTAGGGTCCTAGTTCTTTCTATATCAGTTTCACTGCTAAAAGCTTCAATGTCATAAAAAATTATATCTTTACTCGGAAAAAAAAGGACCCTATCTTCTAGGTAGTATTTTAAATCCTGATATATTTGTTGAGCCTCTAGATTATTGTATGTCAATATACATATACTTCTGTTTAGATTTTCATAGAGGCCATAGACTATATGAGATTTTTGTGTATCACTAATACCATGAACTCCCACCGGCGTTCCATAATCTTCAATATTTTCTATTAATTTCATATATTGTAGTAAGTTTTTCATTGGTGATAATAATATATTTTTTTTCATGCTATACACCTGCTTATTACTTTTTTCAGTATAATTTTTTATCTCTATTTAAAGAGAAGGGCAAAGTTTTTTCTCTGCCCTTTTTTATTATGGATTATATCTATTCATAGCTAGATCTATACCTTTTTCAACTATCATCTCAATGGCATCACTTGCATTTTCTATTGCGTCTTTTATAAGAGGTATTTCATCTTTGGTAAATTTGCCCAGCACATAAGAAGATAGATCCTCAAACTCCGGTCTACCTATTCCTATTCTTACCCTGGGAAAATCTTGACTTTGTACCTGATATATAATGGATTTCATGCCATTGTGACTACCTGCACTACCCTTCATTCGTATTCTGAGTAGGCCTGTATCAATATCTATGTCATCATATACCACTATTAAATTTTCAGGTTCTATTTTATAAAATTCTACCATGTCCCTAACACTTTCCCCACTAAGGTTCATAAAGGTCTGTGGCTTTGCTAATATGACTTTTTCACCTGCCCAAAACCCTTCTCCATAGAGAGCTTTGTGTTTTAATTTGTTTACTTTAATATTATGGCGTTGGGCTAATAGGTCTATAACATGAAAACCTACGTTATGTCTTGTTCCATCATATTGTCTACCTGGATTGCCCAGGCCTACTATAATATACATTTGCACATATACACTCCTATACAAACAGTCTACTTACAGAGTTGTTATCGTGAATACTCTTGATAGCTTCTGCAAATAAAGGTGCCACTGATAATACCTTTATCTTGTCTATAATCTTATCCTCAGTTAATTTAACAGTGTCTGTAACAATTAATTCTTTTATTGCTGAATTTTCTATGCGTTCAATGGCTGGTCCTGATAATATGGGATGAGTACAAGCTGCATAGACATCATATGCTCCAAATTGTTTTAGAGCAGCAGCTGCCTGTACTATTGTACCTGCTGTGTCTATCATATCATCTATTAATATGATATTTTTAGCCTTTACATCTCCAATGACATTCATTACTTCTGATACATTTGCCTTTGGCCTTCTTTTGTCAATTATAGCTATGGGAGCATCTAAGTACTGTGCAAAATTTCTAGCTCTAGTAACACTTCCCATATCCGGTGATACAACTACTATATCTTCAATTTTTCTGTCTATAAAATGTTTTACTAATATAGGTATACCTAGTAAATGGTCCACTGGGATATCAAAATATCCTTGGATTTGTGCTGCATGAAGGTCCATGGTCAGTACCCTATCTGCTCCTGCTGATGTGATTATATCTGCCACTAGTTTTGCTGTAATAGGATCTCTTGCCTTTGCCTTTCTATCTTGACGAGCATATCCATAGTATGGTATTACAGCTGTAACTCTACCTGCTGATGCTCTTTTAAAAGCATCTATCATTATTAGTAATTCCATTAGATGTTCATTTACTGGTGGTTGTGTAGGTTGAACTAAAAATACATCTCTACCTCTAACTGTTTCTGTAATGTGTACTGAAATCTCTCCATCACTAAATCTCCCTACTTCAGATTTTCCAAGTTCTACACCTAATTCGTCAGCAATTGCTTTTGCTAAAGTGGGATTAGCATTTCCACAAAATATTTTTATATTATGCCCATTACCGTTCATTTTTATTTATTAATCCTCCTTAGTTTTTAATAGACCTCTCTTTTCAACCCAGCCAATTTTATTGCTCTGTTGGCTTCGAGCCACTGCCAATGCTCCCTTGGGAACAGTTTTGGTTATTGTGGAGCCACTTGCCACATATCCTGATTCCTCCACCAACACAGGGGCAATTAGATTAGCATTACTGCCAATAAAGGCATTGTCTTTTACTATGGTTTTATGTTTTTCTTTGCCGTCATAGTTGACAAAGACTACACCACAGCCAATGTTTACATTTTTGCCTATTTCTGCATCTCCAATATATGCAAGATGCGAAGCTTTAGAATAGTCACCGATTTTTGCATTTTTAAGCTCCACAAAATCACCTATTTTCACATGTTTTCCTACATGGGAATTAGGTCTTAAATATGCATAGGGGCCTACAGAAGTATGGTCTTCTACCACACTTTCTATTATGGTTGAATTTTGTATGTTTACTGAATTTCCTATGGTTGAATTTTCAATTTTTGTGTTGTTCCCAATAATACAGTCTTCACCTATGATTGTATGCCCTGTTAAAGATACTCCTGGATATATAATAGTATCTGGTCCAATTACCACATTTTTTTCTATATAGGTATGTTCAGGATTTATGATGGTAACGCCTGATTCCATATGTTTATGGGCTATACGTCTACGCATTATTTTCTCTACCTGAGCTAATTGAATCCTGGAATTTACTGCCACAATATCTTCATAGTCATCTATTTTATATACTCCAATACTTTTACCTTGATCTTTTAAAATTGATAAGGCATCTGTTAAATAGTATTCACCCTGTGCATTGTTGTTTTTAATCAAGGGCAGTGTTTCTCTTAATGCTTGTGCATCAAAGCAATATATTCCGGAATTTATTTCCTTAATTTGCTTTTCACTTTCTGTAGCATCTTTTTCTTCTACTATCTTTAAAAACTCATTCTCCCCTTGACGAAGAATACGTCCATATCCATGGGGATTTTCTAATTCTGTAGTCAATACTGTGGCCACATATTTGCCTTTTTCGTGATGGGATATTAATGATGTGATTGTCTCTTTAGTAATTAATGGTCCATCACCACATAAGACCAATATGGTTCCTGACTCTAATAATAAATCTTCTGCCATCATAACTGCATGCCCTGTGCCCAATTGTTCACTTTGTAATGCAGTTTTTATCTCAGGGTCCAATGTTTCTTTTACCTTATCTGCACCATGTCCAATAATTACTATATTGTCCTGAATATTGGACTCCTTTGATATATCTATCACATGCTGTAACATGGTTTCTCCACAAACTCTATGTAGTACTTTGGGGAGTTTTGATTTCATCCTTGTACCTGACCCTGCCGCTAAGATTACAGATTGTAATCTCATTTTTTCACCACCTTGTTGTTTATGTACTACTTACTCTTATTATACTTATATTATGTTTTTAAAAATTTATTATTTTATACCTTGACTATTATATACTAATATGGACTATATATAAAGGTGTAATATTTATTTATAATTTTTATGTTTTTAACTCCCATATATCTCAATTATATTTTATCACAAAAACTTAAACTTTTGTTAAAAAAAGAAGACCACATTTACTCTAGTGTCTCCTATTTTGTTATTTATATATATTTATATGAAAAGTGAAAAAAGCTTTGTTCACAAACAAAGCTTTTTTAAATAACACTATATCTCACTAGTTTCTGCTACTACTTCAACTACTTCCTCTGCCTCACTCTCTTCCTTGGCCTCATTCTCCTCACATACTTTTTCATATTCAGCAAAAATGGCATCTTGGATCTTTGCCCTAGTTTCGGAATTAATAGGGTGTGCTATATCTCTAAAATCACCTTCTCCCATTTTCCTACTAGGCATTGCGATGAATAATCCATTCTGTCCTTCGATAATCTTTATATCATGAACTACAAATTCACCATCGAATGTAACAGAAACTATGGCTTTCATCTTGCCTTCTGAACTTACTTTTCTAATCCTCACATCTGTTACTTGCATCTGTCCTTCACCACCTTCCCTATGCCATATTAATTGCTAGTTTTTACTTTTATTAATAAAGATAAAAATGCTAATTATTACCTTATATTCTCCATAAATTCCTGTATTCCTGCTAATTTATTTAAAATTTCTTAAGATTTTATTAATTTTGTATTTTTATTTGTTTTCTTGTAACAAATGTTATAAGAGTTTTTATAATCTGATATTTTTTTACATCTTTCCATAATGTTGTTTTTTTCATATTTATCCATTTAAAAAATATTATACACTTTTATGTTTTTTATGTTATTATATTGTTCAGGGTTTCGTATTATTATAGTAAAGTTATTTTCTGTTATATATAAATGCTTAAATATGTCAATAATCATAAATGAAATGATTTTTATTTTTAGTTATTTATATAGATGTTATAATACCTAGCTTGGACTAGATATTTGATTAATAATTGGAAAATAATTAATTTTTGGTGAAATGATTATAAAAAGGAGCGAAAATTGTGATTTCTTTTGATTGGAATAAAAATAAAATTCATCATATACATTTAATAGGTATTGGTGGAATTAGTATGAGTGGTATTGCAGAAATTTTATTGAATCAAGGATATAAGGTTTCTGGATCAGATATTAAGGACTCCAATATTTTAATAAAACTTCGACAACATGGGGCCAAAATTTTTATTGGTCATAGTAAAGATAACGTGGAAAATCCTGATTTAATTGTCTATAGTGCTGCTATTAGGGAAGATAATCCCGAGAGAGTACAGGGTAGATTATTGGGTATCCCTGAAATAGACAGGGCTAAAATGTTGGGTCAGATTATGAAAACATATAAAAAGGCCATTGCAGTATCTGGCAGTCATGGGAAAACCTCCACCACTTCCATATTATCTCTATTAATGGAATACTCAGGTTTAGATCCTACAATTATGGTAGGTGGAGAATTAGAGGATATTGGTGGTAATGTGAAAATTGGTAAAAGTGAGCATTTTATCACAGAAGCCTGTGAATATGTAGAAAGTTTTCTCCATTTCTTTCCCTATATTGGAATTATATTAAATATTGATGAAGATCATTTGGATTATTACAGGGATTTGGATCATATTAAAAAGGCCTTTAAAAAATTTGTGCAAACTATTCCCCAAGAGGGTTTTTTAATAGCATGTCATGATGATGATGAGGTTATGGATGTGGCAGAAGATGCTGTCTGTAATGTGGTTACATATGGTATTAAAAGGCCATCGGATTTTATGGCGAAGGATATTGAATTTAATGAGCTAGGCTATCCAAATTTTATCCTAGTATATAAATCTGAAGAAATAGGAAGATTTCATCTAAATATTCCTGGTCTTCATAATGTATATAATGCTCTAGCTGCTATCTCAACATCTCATATATTAGGCATATCCTGGGATATGATAATGAAAAATATCCCTTTATATAAGGGGATAGATCGCCGTTTTGATGTTCGTGGCATGGTAAAAGGCGCCAAAATAATTGATGATTATGCTCATCATCCTGTGGAAATAAAAGCTACTTTAGAAGCTGCAAAACAACATCCTCATAGTAAGATATGGGCTATTTTCCAACCTCATACCTTTAGTCGTACTAAGGCCCTATTATATGATTTTGCCATGGCCTTTGATTCGGCAGATCATATTATAATTACTGATATTTATGCAGCCAGAGAATTGGATAATGGTGAAATAAATAGTAAAAAATTAGTGGAAATAATGGATAAAAAATTAGATGTGCTTTATATGAAGGATTTTGAGGAAATATCTAATTATCTATATGAAAATATAGCTCCTGGAGATTTGGTCATTACCATGGGAGCTGGAGATGTGTATAAAATTGCTGAAATGTTATTAAATATAGCATCATAATTAAAGAAACCTAGGTCTATTTTAGACCTAGGTTTCTTTAATATGTGATTACAAAATCCATTGGTTCATTTATATTTATTTTTTTCTCCGTAGTCAATTTATTAGAATAGGGGTTAACATGGGATGGGAGTCTTTCTATATTTCCATTTTTATAACTGGCTATGGTTAAATCCCATTGTCTACCTATGGCCTCATCTGTTTCATACCAATTTTCTTTTCCAAATACATAGACTTCATTTCTATAGTACAGTGTCAATTTTCCTGATATATCTGCAGATTCCGGTATTAACTTCCAAATTCTATTTACTCCCTGAATATCTGGTTTATGTCTTACTGAAAGGGTGATTTTACCAGGTTTTTTTATTTTATCTACTTCTATCTTTCCAATAGTCCAACCTGCTGAATCTGTAAAATATATGGTATCTCCTTTTTTATATTGATTTAAATCTACTGTGGCTGTATTTATGCTTTCCTTTACTTTGTTTATTTCTCTATCAAGGAAATTATATCTCAGTTCTACAAAATCAAGTAGTGCCTCTATATTACTTTCCCTATGACCTAACTGACCATGATGATTTTGTAGATTATATCTAAATGCATTTTCCCCAGGTCTAATATTAGCACTTTCAGAAATTATGCTTTCTAATTCCCTAGTCTTATTTTGGAAATATTCCAATGTGAATACTTCCTCCATTAAATATTCTATTCTATCAAATAATATATTTCTCAATTCATCAGTTTGTAAGAACTTTGCAATTAAATCATTACCCCTATATCCATGTTTATAAATATCGTATTCATATGCAAAATAATCATTGTCTACAAAATGATCTGGTCTATAAGTGATACCAAAACTAAGGTCCTTATCCCAAGGGATAATCCTCCACTTAGCCTCTGGATCTGTATGGTCAATATAGAGCCAGTGGTCATCTGCAAAGGCATCTATATCTCCTATAAGTAGATGTAGTGCTAACCAATCTACAAAACCGTCTAATTCAAATCTTTCTTTAAATCCATTATAGTAGTCTGTACCTGCTGGAGTATTATAAACCCATTTAGCTAATTCCACTACTTTTTCCCAATCAGGTTCTCCTCTATATTCAAAATTATCCTCTATTAATGCTATTGGATCTTCTACACTTTCTATATCATAGCCAAAAAGTGAGCCTCTTTCCACTTCATCTTTATGCAGATTTACTGTAAATCTATCCCTAACTAATGTACCTAATGGATTTAAGCCTGCTACTATTAATAAATCTTCATCTATTCTCTCTGTATGGATATATAATCCTTCGTATATATCATTTAAATATAGATTAAAATATCTAGATCTAGGAGCTATTAATCCTAAATCCTTAAACATATCCATTGCAATTTTTTCTCGCATTAAAGTAGGATCACTATATGTGGCCAATAGATTCAATCTCTTACTGCCATATAAAAAATGTTGAGGTTCATGAAATTTTACATTAAATGATTTTTTATCCAGGCTTCTAGTACTATGTCCTCTAAAACGTATTTCTATAGGCTGTAAATGAGATCCGCTTACAGAGGTGGTGGCTAGAGCATCCATTTTAGTATCATCCATTATATCTCTGGAATATAGTTCTTCCAAATCACTTTCTTCCATATAAATATATATGTCTATGATGTCTTCTCCTTTTTCCTTTTCGTCCTGTGTAACAAAGAGCATTATTATACTAAATATGATGATAAATATACTAAAGATTAGCAGTATATTATAGGTTTTTTTGTCTTTCATAACCTTCTCCTTCCAATATTTCTATTATTAGCAAGAAAACAGTGATGGATACTTACTATCTTTGGCTATCCATCACTGTTTCCATATCATTTATCTCTTCTGATTCTGTGTTTTCATCTCTTGCACCATATATATCTAATAATAATTCTCTAGTCTCTTTAACGCTATGGAAAAAGTATGATAATCCACCCTGATACCTGTCCTCTCCTGGTAGAGTTCTCATGGTAACATTGGACATTTTTATTCCCATGGCATCTTTTCCATATTTCATGGCCTCTTGTAGTGTAATATCTGTCCTAACATGTCTAAAGCTGGTAGCTACTAGTCCAGGAATATTTCCTAATTTTAAAGCTTTTTCTAAGGCTGCTTGAATAAATTCCTGTTGAGCTTTAATCCTACCTAAATCACCATGTCTGTCCAAACCACCACTACCGGGAGATGGTTTTCTATATCTTAAAAACTTCACTGCATCGGCTCCATTTAATACTCTAGGTCCTGGAGGAAAATTAATAACTAGAGGTGGATTGTCATAATCATCTCTATAGTACATACCAGGGCTTGGTATGGTTACTGGTACTCCTCCTATACTATTTACTATGGCCTCTGCTCCTTTATAGGTCACTGTTACATAATAGTCAACAGGTATACCCCATAATATATCTGATACTACTTCCTTAACTCCTTCTGCGCCATGATCTCCATAAACTGCATTTATCTTTTTCTTACCTAATCCTTCATATCCTACTCTTGGGTAATAGGTATCCCTTGGAATTGATATAATGTCTAATCCTCCATTGTCTGGATCAAAGGATACAAACATTATACTATCACTTCTTGGTCCTTCAAGTCCCAATAATACAAAGTTTACTCTATTACTATTTACCACTGCTCTTTGTAAATCATCTTCTATATAAATTTCTTCTTCTGCAAAATGTTCATCTTCTTCCCTATCTACAGGGACATATGCTTGAGAGTCTTTCATAAAGGTATTAAATGCAAGAAATACTCCACTAAACAAAATTACAAATACTAAAAAAGCTACTGTAAATATCTTTAAAAAATATTTCATTTATTATCACATCCCATTTATGCCAAATTCATAAAAAATACCTGCATTTGATTATATCAAACTCTTATATAAAAATCTATACTTCATTTAATTTTGTAATGATTATCCATTGGATTTATTATATTTTTAATGGGAATATGACAATTTTTATCAAAATTTTTTTTTTAGTTTATAAAGGCTTTTATATTTTATGCAAAGACTTTGATGATTTCTGACACCATTTTAGCTGAATCTACCAAGTCTTTTATATGGATATACTCTTCAAATGTGTGCACTGCTCTGGCACCAATGCCCAGGTTTACAGCTTTAATACCATTACCATTGAATATGTTAGTATCACTGCCACCACCTGTGGATGTGGTATATGCTTCTATACCCATATTTTTAAAGGCTTCTTTTAGTTTTACAATTATTTCTTCATCATCTTCTATTTTAAATGGTGGATACATTCTCTCTATTTTCATTTCTACACTACCGCCAAAATCTGCTGCAGCTTTTTCAAATGCTTCTGTCATATGTGCTGTCTGAGCATCTAATTTAGCTTCGTCTAAACTTCTGGCCTCTGCATGTACTTCTACTGATGCTGGAACTATATTAGTTGCTCCACCGCCTTTTATCTGTCCTACATTTGCAGTGGTTTCTTCATCTATTCTAAGTAATTTCATATTGTCTATGGCTCTAGCTGCTATCATTATGGCACTAATACCTTCTTCTGGTACTACTCCTGCATGGGCTAATTTACCTGTAATTTTAGCTATTATCATGTCTTGTGCAGGTCCTTTTGTAATAATCTCTCCTGGGGATTTGCCACTATCTAGTATAAAAGCATATTTTGAATTGATTTGGCTATAGTCTAAGTTCTTTGCTCCTAATAATCCACCTTCTTCCCATATGGTAAAGGCTACTTCTATATCTCCATGGGGAATATTATTTTCTTTTATTACACGAATTCCCTCTAAAATTGCTGCAATACCTGCTTTGTTATCTGCTCCCAAAACAGTTGTTCCATCACTGTAGATGGTACCATTTTTTACAATAGGTCTTACTCCTTGACCTGGTTTAACTGTATCCATATGTGAACAAAATAGGATTGGCTCTCCATCTGTAGTTCCTTTTAATTTTGCAATTATATTTCCTGTTTGTCCTCCTACTTTTTCCCCTGCATTATCTACCATTACTTCTAGACCCATTTCTTCTAATTTAGGTATTAATGCTTCTACTACCTTAGCCTCTTCTCCTGAATGGCTATCTATTTGTACTAATTCTAAAAAGTCTGCTACTATTCTTTCTTCATTTATCATGTTTTTTTCTCCCTTCTTTTTATGTATTTATTTATATTGTCATATATTATCAAAATAATATATTTAATAATTTTCTTATCTAATAATTTTTCTATTTCTCAAAAAAATAGCATTTAAGTTATTTTTGTTATTGAAATATGATAAGTAAAGAATCTTACATTAACCCAAGATCCTTCCAGGGTATTTACATAAACTTGCCTATGTATTATTTTATATCCTTATTATTATACCATATTACTATATTTTTCATTAAAGATTTTTTTATATTCTAATAACTTGCATTTATTTTTATGATATTATAGAGTATATATATTATTCTAAGGAGGGGAGAGTATGGCTAAACATATTATTGATGAAGCTAAGAGATGTTTAAATTGTAAAAAGCCCCAATGTAGGATGGCTTGCCCAATCTCTACTGATGTACCTGGTTTTATTCAGAAATTTTTAAATGGGGATATAGTTGAAGCGGGAAAAGATTTATTTGAAAACAATCCCCTATCAGTTATTTGTTCCATTGTATGTCCACATGAGGAACAATGTGAAGGTGGTTGTATTTTAGGTAGAAAGGGTAAACCTGTTAGAATTGGAAGTATTGAAAACTATATTTCTGATTTCTATTTAAATATTAATAGTCATGATGTTATTGAAAAAAAACCTGGTAGAGTAGCTATTATAGGTTCTGGACCAGCTGGATTAGCAGCAGCTTTCATATTGGCTAGAAAGGGCTATAAAGTAACTATTTTTGAATCTGAGGAAAAAATCGGTGGAGTATTGAGATATGGTATTCCTGAGTTTAGACTGTCTAACGATATTTTAGATACTTTACATGAAAAGCTAATAAATCTAGGTGTTAAAATAAGACCTAATACTTTAATTGGTCCTGTTATAACCATCGATATGTTGTTTAGGGATGAATATGATGTCATATTTATAGCTACTGGTGTTTGGAATCCAAATCCACTTAATGTAAAGGGTGAGAGCTTAGGTCATATACATTATGCCATCTCCTATTTAAAAAATCCTGATGCATTTAATCTAGGTGAAAAGGTGGTAGTCATAGGCGGAGGTAATACTGCCATTGATGTGGCCAGAACTGCCGCTAGAAAAGGTGCTAAAAATGTAACTATTTTATATAGAAGAATGGAAGAACACCTACCTGCAACTAAGTCTGAAATTGAAATAGCTAAATTAGATGGGGTGAAATTTGAATTTTTATCTAGTCCCATTGAGTTTATGGATGATAAGATTAAATGTATTAAAAATGAAATAGTAGATGGTAGAGTAGTTCATTTAGAAGGTAGAGAATTCTTTGTAGAGGCAGATTCTGTATTAATTGCCATAAGTCAGAGTGCTAGAACTAATATTGTCTCTACTACAGAAGGTATTGAATTAAATGAAAAGGGACTTTTACAAACCGATGAAAATGGTATGACTACTCGTCCTGGTGTCTTTGGAGCAGGAGATGTGGTAACCGGTGCTCAGACTGTAGTTAAGGCTGTAAATTATACTAAAAAAGTTTGTGATTCCATTGAAAAATATATTGATGCAAAATATGCTGAATAAATTTTTTTATAAAAATCTATACCCCCTAAATTCAGATAATACAGATTTTAGGGGGCTTACTATTTTAAAATATTTATTTTAATTCATAATATAATTTACCATCTTTAAATTTTTTAATTATTTTCTTTTGATTATATAGATGTTCTAAATGAGACATGGCCTCCTCCGAAGCAAACCACTTTTGAGGACTAGGAAAGTCTTCCCAACCTCTAGCCCTGATATTCCAATCCATTCTTTTAGCCACTTGACTAACAGTAAGTTGTCCTTCTTTTAGTATTTCTAATATTTCTTTCAATCTTTCTTCATGGTGTATCAATAATTCCTTTATTCTTTTCTTATGTTTTCTAACAATATTTCTATGAGATGTAAATAAATAATCTATATCATAATCATATATTTTATCCAGGCTTTTAAAATATAGTCCTAACATAAGAAAAGAATAAAGGAATTATTGATACACCATGAAGAAAGATTGAAAGAAATATTAGAAATACTAAAAGAAGGACAACT
>JAAYNB010000173.1 GCA_012521085.1 Clostridiales bacterium
AGTTTTCTTGAAAGACTTTTTTATGACTATTTATAATCCCTCAGTCCCCTTCTAAAGGCCTGAATCACATCATCACGATTATCAAGTCTGTAAATCCTAGCTGGATTTTTATTACTATCCCAATCAATACCATTCCACCATATGGCTACTTTAATATTTTTAAAGGGATATTTCTTCATATAGGCGAACATATCATCCACCCATTTTACTTTATTTCCACCAACTTCATTGGCTCCAAATTCAGTAATCATAAAGGGGTGCTCAAATATGGACATATATTCATCATATAACTGAGGATATATTTTATCAAAATTTCTCCAGACCTCACCAGGATAATAATTCCCCGTATTATAACCTGTAAGTCCTACAATATCCACATATTCATCTCCGGGATAATAGTTGAGATAATGATTCCATTTAAAATTTGGAAAAGATAAATCATGGGGATTCCATACCCAAAGGACATTATCTACACCATTTTTCTCAAATATTCCATAGACATATTTCCAAACCTCATTATAAAGATTAGTATCTTTAGAAGAATGATAGCTGGAATATACACACCAATCTCCATTCATTTCATTATTGAGCCTAAATAAAACAGGATGATTAAACTCCTTTATCTTCTTGGCATATTTATTAAAATAATCATCATATTTCCCATCTAAAATATCATAGGTAATACTTTTATTATCTCCCTGCATATGCATAGTTTGTAATGTCAGTTCCACATAACGATTATTGTCATATGCTTTTTTCAACTCTTCTAGGGGCATATCTGTATCTAAGGATTGATATCTCACTAAAAACTCAAATTCATAATCTAATTTTTCCTCTAAACTTTTTAAATAGGAAAGACTTCCTGGAGCAGTTGGCTCAAATATACCCCATATTAATTTATCACTATTTAAAAAATACCTATCGTAAAATTCCTTAGTTTCATGGTTTAAATTCCTATCTACCATTTTAAAAGTGGTATTTATAGTGGGTTTCCCCTTTTTTTCTATTATTCTAAAGCTAGATATAATATCCATATAATCCTCATAATTATAAAAAGCTCTGGAGGATTTTATAAAAATAGTATACACTTCCTTATTATTTTTCACAATTTCTGCACATACATAATAGTTCTTATCATTTTTTACCTTATCAAGTTTTTTCCTACTCCATTTCAATAGATGGGTTCTTTTCCCACTAATATGTACAGTGGCCTCATATTCCTTTTTATGATCCTTAGTGTTTTGTATAAATTTATTACCATAATTTATATAAGAATTAGCTGAATGGGGAGTATTATAAAAATTATCATAATAAATTTCTATTTCCCACTCTTTATCCCTTATCACCGTTTTTACAGCTTCAAGGGAAACATCCACTTCCATATGACTGGGGTAATCTATCCTATACCCATCAGCATAATTTATATATCTATTTTTGCCTTCAGCTATAGGTACAATATGTGAATTTTCACTTATTTTCTCCGCCGCATAAACAACTATGTCTTCAAAACAAAAAAAGAAAGTCAAAAAACACATAAATCCTACCCATGTCCTAATTAATAATTTTTTCATATGTGTCAATCCTTTCCGATATTTTTATTTTTCCTATCCATTGTATTTTAGCATAATTTAAGACCTCTTTCACCTGTTTCTTGACCTTCTTTTCTAACCCTTCCATCTGGCCCTTTTATCCCTCACATCTACATGGACAAAGTTTTCATATATACCTATACCTCCAAAGCCTATACTCTCAGCAATTTCAGCTATTTCCCTTGGTTTTAAAGGTGGTATTACAATATCTGCAGCTCTCCCCAGTATATGTTGACTATTGGGGCTACCCCCTATTTTTTTATTATACTCCACTGTCCTATATCCTGAATTAATAATAATAGGTCTACCTATCCTATCTCTGAGTTCCTGTAATTTTTTTAATAATCTAGCATCTAATCTCACCTGAAAATTTCCATCCCTACATTGAAATTCCCTTAATTTAAAGTTTTTTGAAATCTGTATATTATTCATAAAAAAGACCTCCTTGTACAATTAATATTGAATAAATCAGTGAATGAATTCACTGCTTATCCTTCATTTTTTATATATAATCATTTAATCTTAATA
>JAAYNB010000174.1 GCA_012521085.1 Clostridiales bacterium
CTAAATATCTGTGCCCTAAGCATGTTTTTAGGATCAAAGGATTCAGAATCTCCATAAAGATTATCTATTATACATTCAGGCAAAAGTCTTTTGTTTTTAAATGTCAAAAAATAATGCAGTAGTCTAAGAATTCGATAGGATCTACCAAAGTCCTCTAATATAGATTTTTCATCAATTTTTATGTCGAAATTACCTAATGTAGTTATGTGTAAATACATATTATCACATCCTTTATTTTTGACATACATATAATATTACATATGTTCTAAATTCCTCTATTATAATCATATACAATAATATTTATTTATACTGATTTTTGTATTTGTATCTAGCTATATTACTTATATAAGATAATTTAAATATACCCTAATATTTTTATTATAATTCCATAATTTTTTATCATTATTCTGTAAAATATATATAGTGCTAATGTACTAATAAAATTATTAATTTCATTTATTAAAAATTTTAAAGACAATAGATAATCTTTAAGATTTGTTGACAATGACTGGTTTTTTACCTAGAATACAATTAAGATGTTAGGAGCATTTACAGTAATAAAATATAATAGGGGTGTGATTATGGCTAAGAAAAATATATTTATTGTAGATGATGAAGCACATATTTGTGAATTAATCCAATATAACTTAGTCAAAGATGGTTATGAAACAAAGATTTTTTTAAATGGTGAAGATTTATTAAGCAACTTAGAAAATGAAATCCCTGATATGATTATATTGGATTTAATGTTACCAGAAATAGATGGTATGGAGATATGCCGACTTCTTAGAGGAAAAGCTGAAACCAAGGACATCCCTATAATCATGCTTACAGCTAAAAGTGAAGAAATTGATAGAGTGTTGGGACTAGAAATGGGAGCAGACGATTATATAACTAAACCCTTTAGTGTTCGTGAACTTTTGGCTAGGGTTAAAGCAATTTTTAGAAGAACAGATCAAAAAGATGTGAAAATTCATGATATATCTATTATAAAAGCTGGTGATATTACAGTTAATTTGAATAAAAGAGAAGTCTATAAAAATAATGAGCTAATTCAATTGACCTTAAAAGAATTTGAATTACTCTATCTACTCCTTATGAACAAGGGTAATGTTTTATCAAGGAAGTTTTTATTAGATAAAATCTGGGGATATGATTACTATGGAGAAACCAGAACCGTAGATGTACATATAAGAAATTTAAGAAAATTGTTGGATGATAAAGAGTCCAATTATATAGAAACCGTAAGAGGCATAGGTTATAAATTTAGAGAACAGGTGTAATATGATACAGCGAAAAATAATTATAAGTTATATTATTGTAATTTTAATAGGTTCATTGATTACAGGAATTTTTTCATATCAGGTGGCCCATGAAAGATATATTAAAGAGGTTGAAAAAAACCTTATGACAGTTGGTCATTTAATTGAGGATGAATTACTCACTTTTGATGATAGCCCAGATTTAAATGACATTGCCATGAGATATGGAAAAGTTACAAATATGAGAATAACATTTATAGATGAATCAGGTACTGTATTGGGAGATTCATCCCAAAATTATTCTCAAATGGAAAACCATGGTGATAGGACGGAATTTATTGATGCCCTAAAATATGGTCATGGGGAAAGTACCAGATATAGTTCATCACTGGAAACCCATTTAAAATATATTGCATTAAAGGTGGC
>JAAYNB010000175.1 GCA_012521085.1 Clostridiales bacterium
ACTAGTGTTGTAAAAGTGAGGTGATCATCATGATGAAAACTTTAGGATTTGTAGAATTTAAAAGTATTGCCATGGGAATGGAAGCTACAGATGAAATGCTAAAGTCTTCAAATGTACAAGCAATTTTATCTACTGCTATGTGTCCAGGGAAATATATTACCTTAATAAAAGGAGATGTAGAGGCAGTTAAAAATGCAGTGAAAGTAGGAAAAAGAGTAGGAGATATATTTACTATAGATGGATATGTACTATCCAATGTACATCCAGATGTGTTCCCTGCACTAGGAGCTACTCTTGATATTAAAAATGTTGACTCAATAGGAGTAATTGAAACCATGTCAGCTATTTCATCTATAATAGCGGGAGATGTAGCAGCTAAGGCAGGTAATATAGAATTATTGGAAATAAGATTAGCTAGAGGTTTAGGTGGAAAAGGTTTTACAGTTATTACAGGAGAAATTGCTTCTGTAAAAGCAGCTATAGCTGCCTGTGAGGCAGAATTAGAAAAAACTGGTGATGTGGTATATAGTACTGTTATCTCAGCACCAAATAAACAACTAATTGACAATCTACTATAAAACAGGTGATAGTCATATATATGAAATTTAATTTTACTAATTAACTTGGTCTTAACCCTCCAATGTGTAAATACTATTTTAGTATAATAAATTAAATAACATATATGACTATCTCCTTTTATTTTGGGTAAATAAATTAAAGATAGGTTATAGATAATTTTATAAAGGAGATGAACAGGATGACTAACCAAAATACAGAAAACAATTTAGGTATGACAGATGTAGATATGGAGGATATCCATATTACAGATATTCTGGATTTAGAGTATCTACAAAAATTCCAGGACTTTTTTGCAAAGAGTTTAGGGGTAGCTAGTATTTCTGTAGATATGGATGGAAAACCCATAGTAGAACCTAGTGAGTTTACAAGATTCTGTATGGAGTTGACACGGGGTAGTGAAGAAGGAGCTAGGCGATGTGAACTCTGTGATAGAGATGCTGGCATAGAATCAGATAGAACGGGAAAACCCTATGTGTATGAATGCCATGCAGGATTAGTAGATTTTGCATCACCAATTATGCTAAAAGGTAAACAAATAGGTACCATATTAGGTGGTCAAGTTCTAATAGATGAACCTGATGAAGAAAAATTTAGAAAAATAGCAGAAGAAATTGGAGTAGACCCAGATGAATATATAGATGCACTTAGTGAAATAAGGCCAGTTAGCAAAGATAGAATAGAAGCAGCAGCAAACCTATTATACCTATTTGCAGGTCAATTATCCCATAGCTCCTACCAAAGATATGAACTAAGAAGAGTAGCAGAAATATTAAATGATAGTTTGGGCCAAATAGCAGCAAGTATGCAACAAATGGCAGCATCAGCAGTAGAAGTTAGTAGTAATCAAATGAGTTTAAATGAAGAAATTGGAAATGTGGAAACCATGTCAGGTGAAATTAATGAAGTAGTAGAATTTATCAAAGAAATAGCAGATGAAACCAGACTATTGGGATTAAATGCTTCCATAGAAGCAGCAAAAGCAGGTACAGCAGGACTAGGTTTTGGTGTAGTTGCAGAAGAAATTAGAAAATTATCCAATGACTCCAAACAAACCGTTGTCAAAATAAGAGAGTTTTTAAATAATATCAGAACTTCAGTAGCTAGAACAGTTGACATGGGAGCCGGCACCATGATGAATGCTGAGCAACAAGCAGCAGCAATAGAACAAGTTACAGCCAGTGTAGAAGAAATAAATGCATTGGCAGAAACCCTAATGGATATTGTTGATGAAAAATAATTTTTTAAAACGGGAGGTGAAGAATGTGCAGGACAATCAGATTGTATTATTTCAAATTGATGATCAGGAATACGGTGTCAATATAGATACTGTGGAAGGAATTAATCATTATAAAGATTTTAAGATAATTAAAATTCCTAATACAGAAGGTTATGTAGAAGGTATTATTAATTTAAGGGGAGATGTAATACCACTATATAATTTACGAAAGAAATTTCAATTGGCAAACAGTGAAGTAGATATAGATAGTGAGATATTAGTAGTATCAAGTAGTGATATAAAAATAGGTTTTATAGTAGACACAGTTGTAGATATTATAAGACTGAGTAGTGAGGATATACAGTCTGCCTCACAATTATTTACCCAGATAAACAATGAATATATACAAGGTATAGGAAAATATGAAGGTAGGATGATTATACTCTTAAATACTCAGAAAATACTTACAATTCAAGAAAGAGAAATCATAGAACCTTTAGTTGAAGTTGATGCATAGATAATCCAATATTATAAAATGTTTAAAAAGAGATCTAAGAAATAACTTAGGTCTCTTTTTTGATTATCACTAGAGCTCACTCCACTTATCATAAAGTTCTTCAATCTCATCATTAGTACTAGCCACTTCTTGATGAATTTCTTTACTTTTTTCTGGATTAGAGTATATTTCCTCTTTACACATAAGTAATTCCAGTTCTTTTAGTTTTTCTTCCAATTCCATAATCCTATTTTCTATATTTTCTCTTTTTTTATTTAATTCACGTATATAT
>JAAYNB010000176.1 GCA_012521085.1 Clostridiales bacterium
TGTTTAAATTTTATTTAATAAATAAAATTTAATTTAGAATATTTTTTTAATAATCCACATAAGATTTAATAAAAATTACTTAATACCCCCATATGTTAATAAGACTTTCCACATTGTGCACATACTTATCCACAATTATGTCCAAGGTTATATCCTTTGAAATTACTTTTATTGATAATTAGTACACATTATCAACAACTTTCGATATTTTATTCTGTGTATATCATGTGATTTATCCATATAAAAAAACTCCCTGTAGATAATTTAATTTAATAATTAAATTTCTCACAGGGAGATAATTATTTTAATATTTTTCTAGCATAGGTATCACCTATTTTAAGATTAGCCATGGCGTTTAAATCTAAGGATGATCTATAGCCTTTAATATAGTCATAATAGGCTACACAGCCAATCATAGCAGCATTATCAGTACATAATGATATGGATGGATATTTCACATCTAGATTATGTTCTTTAGCCCTTTGTACTAATAATTCTCTAAGGGCTGAATTGGCCGCCACTCCACCTGATAATGTTATCTGATTCAAATCATATTCTAAAGCACATTCTATGGTCTTATCCACTAATATCTCTATAACAGCCTGTTGAAAACTTGATGCCACATCTTCCACTACTATTTTTTCATTCTTCATTTTTTTTGAATTCAAATAATTTAATACTGCTGACTTTAATCCACTAAAACTAAAATCATAGCTACCTTCTTCTAAATAGGCCCTTGGAAAATCGATGGCATCCTTATTACCTAATTTAGCCAATCTATCTATTTCTGGGCCACCGGGATAGCCTAGGCCTAAGGCCCTTGCAACTTTGTCAAAGGCCTCTCCTGCTGCATCATCCCTAGTCTTGCCTAAAATTTCATACTCTCCATAATCCTTCATATATACTATATGAGAATGTCCTCCAGATACAATTAGGGAAATAAAAGGAGGTTCTAATTCTCTATGTTCTATAAAATTAGCATAAATATGTCCTTCTATATGATTGACACCATTAAAGGGAATTTCCCTAGCAAAGGCAATGGCCTTGGCAACAGAGAGTCCCACCAATAATGCTCCCACTAATCCTGGTCCATATGTGGCTGCCACATGGCTTATATCCTCAAAGGTCATATCAGAAACCTTCAATGCCTCATCAATTACTTCATTAATATTTTCTATATGTTTTCTAGAAGCAACCTCTGGTACTACACCACCAAATTTTTTATGTTGTTGAATTTGTGATGCTATCACATTGGATAAAACAGTTCTACCATTTTTTAAAACACTGACAGAAGTCTCATCGCAGCTACTTTCTATAGCCAAGGTAATAACATCTTCCTGTGGTAAATCTATACTCATATTTTTCTCTCCTTCTTATCTTAACCTTACTACTTTTATAATACCCTCTATAATCTATATCCATTATTATAAACTAATTATGATAATTTTGCATTCTACTTTTTAAAAATATAAAAAAGAAACCAGTAGAATCTAAATCCCCACTGGTTTATCTGAAACAATTTCTCCATCTCTAAAAGCTACAATTCTCTTTGTCTGTTCTGCTATTTCCTGTTCATGAGTTACAATTAAAATTGTAACTCCCTCATTATTTAGTTTTTTAAACAAATCCATTACTTCCTGTGTAGACTTAGAATCCAAATTACCCGTAGGTTCATCAGCTAAAATAATAGCAGGATTATTTACCAATGCCCTTGCCACTGCCACTCTCTGCCTTTGTCCCCCAGATAGTTCATTGGGTTTATGTTCCACACGTTCAGATAGTCCTACCTTTGCCAATGCTTCTAAGGCTCTATTTTTTCTTTCCTTTCTAGAAAACCCAGCATACATCATTGGCAATTCTACATTTTTTAATGCAGAGGTTCTAGGTAATAAATTGAAGGATTGAAAAACAAAACCTATTTTTTGATTTCGTATTTCTGCCAATTCATTGTCTGACAGAGAATCAATTTTTTCATTATCCAGTATATAAAGTCCTTCTGTTGCCCTATCTAAACATCCTAAAATATTCATAAGAGTTGATTTCCCAGAGCCTGAAGGACCTGTAATAGCAACAAATTCTCCCTTTGCCACTTCTAGATTGATATTTTTTAATGCATGAACAGCTATACTACCATTTTCATATATTTTATTTATTCCCTTAATAGTAATCATTTTTACACCTCATCTACTCATACCTCAAGGCATCAATTGGATCTAATTTTGAAGCCTTGTGGGCTGGATAAACACCAAAAACTATCCCTACTAATGTGGAAAATACAAAAGCTATAATTATTATCTTCTTTGACATAATAAAGGGGAGACCTAGAATTTGTAAAATCCCGTAACTGATTACACCACCCACTAAAAGTCCCAATATTCCTCCAAAAACTGATAAGATAATGGCCTCTACTAAAAACTGTAATAATATGGTGGAAGTCTTTGCACCAATGGCTTTTCTAATACCAATTTCCCTAGTTCGTTCTGTTACAGATACCAGCATGATATTCATGATACCAACGCCTCCCACAACTAAGGATATGGCAGCAATACCAGAGACAGTGGCTGTCAAGAATCCTATACCTTCAGATACTTGATTAA
>JAAYNB010000177.1 GCA_012521085.1 Clostridiales bacterium
AATATAGGGATTATGGTAACAAATGTATTTCCAACAAATAGAATGGCAAGGCACTCTAAATACAGAGTGCTTTTTTTATGACTATTTTTAGGACGATCTTAGAAGAATCATAGAATATATATTAATAAATTGATAATTTTACAACTTCTCACCACTTTATATAGACTTACATATAATGAATTGAGGATGATAGGAGGTGACATAAATGAGAGATTGTAAATCAGATCATAAAAAAGATTGTCCTCAATTATCAGGAACAATCTTAAGAATAAATATTCCTGCTGGTGCTGTGATTTCCAGTCATGGGGGACCTGGATCAATTGGTATCACGGGGATTGAAAAAAACATTGAGTAAAAGGGTAAGAAATGAATAAGAATAATCTACCGGTGGAGAATAGTTGTGTCTTCACCGGTTTTAATTTGTCTAATTTAAATGTCAATAGAAATATAAAAATACACCTGGAAAAATTTAAGTACTTGACTTTTCATATATAAAGATTTATTATATAAAACATAGTAAATTAGTATGAATTAAAGATGATGAATAAACATAGTAAATTACATGGATTAAATAATCTTGACTTTTTAAACATAAAGATTTATTATATAAAGCATAGTAAATTAATATGAATTAAACATAATGATTAGGGAAAGTAAATTATGTGGACCAGACAGAGAGGAGCTTCTAGGTTGAGAAAGCTCTATGTATAAGCTTAATTGAAGTGCTCCTATGAATGTTAGGCCGAATAAGAGTAGGCTGTTACGGAATCTCCCGTTATCGAGATACAACATGTTAGTGTTGGAAATGAGATAGACATTATTATTGTCTAAACAAAGTGGAACCGTGGAATTAGACTTCTGCCTTTGAGTTATCAAGGGTAGAAGTTTTTTGTTTTATAAAAAAGAATTTAGAGGTGGTGAAATTGGTAGTTATATATGATTTTTTAAGTTTATAAATATTCAATAGTAAATAAAAAGGAGTGTAGACATGAATACAAATATGGCAGTAATAATAAATATTATGGTTATGGGATTAATGGTATATGGTTTAATGTTTTTAAAAAAGAAAAGATATTCTTTTACAGTAAGAGTAATTTTAGCAATGGCATTAGGTGCTGTCTTTGGAGCAGTGCTTCAATCAATCTTTGGAGCAACATCACCTATAGTAAGTCAGTCTAATAGTTGGTTTTCAGTCATAGGGACAGGCTATGTAAGACTTCTTAGAATGATTGTGATTCCACTAATTTTTGTATCAATTATATCTTCAATTATAAATCAAGATTCAAAAAATCTTGAAAAAATGGCAACTCAAATAATTGTTGTTTTACTAATAACAACTGCTATATCAGCCTTTGTTGGTGCTAGTGTATCAAATATATTTAATCTCTCTGCTGAAGGACTTGAATATGGGGATAGGGAACAAATAGCAAGTATAAATTTAGAGACTCGCTTAGAAGACTTTCAATCAAAGCCAATTCAAGAACAGATAGTTGATATAATACCAACTAATCCTTTTTACTCTATGACAGGTCAAGGTAATTCAGCTACTCTTTCTGTTGTTCTATTTGCAACAATTATTGGTTTAGCTACCTTGGGTATAAGAAAGTCTAAACCAGATTCAGCTGAAAATTTTATTAAGATTATAAAGTCTATTAATGATGTAGTGATGCGTATGGTTACAATGGTATTAAGATTAACTCCTTATGGGGTATTAGCCCTTATGACTAGGATGCTTTCTACAAGCAGCATTACTGATATATTGAGACTCTTTAATTTTGTAATTGCTTCATATGTAGCTTTAATAATAGTTTTTATCATTCATTTAGTAATTTTAGCTATATTTGGATTAGATCCAATAACTTATTTAAGGAAAGCTGCAACACCTCTAATGTTTGCATTTAGTTCTAGATCATCTGCTGGTACTCTGCCAATAAATATAGAAACTCAAATTGAAAAACTAGGTGTATCTCAGGGACACGCAAATTTATCAGCTTCACTGGGTGCTAGTATTGGTCAAAATGGTTGTGCAGGGGTATACCC
>JAAYNB010000178.1 GCA_012521085.1 Clostridiales bacterium
ATGAAAATTGAACAGGATACCATAGAGATTTTATCAGGAATTAGAAATAGCAAAACCTTAGGTAGTCCCATATCTTTTTTAATTAAAAATCGAGATTATGTGAATTGGCAAGCTCATATGGACCCTATTAAAGCTACTGATGATAGTAGAAAGGTAACAAAACCTAGACCAGGTCATGCTGATTTAACTGGAAGTATTAAATACAATTTTACTGATATTAGAAATGTATTAGAAAGAAGCAGTGCCAGAGAAACAGCAGCTCGGGTGGCCATCGGTAGTATTGTAAAACAATTCCTTAATAATTTTAATATAGATGTATCAAGTCATGTAATTAGAATATCAGAGGCTAGCCTAGGGGAAAACATCTGGGATATAGATAGGATTAAAGATGCAGATAATTCCCCTGTAAGATGTGTAGATAAAGATGCTGAAAGAAAAATGATAGAAGAAATAGAAGAAGCAAAAAATACAGGTGATTCCTTAGGTGGTATATTTGAAATACATATAACAGGAGTACCTGTAGGTTTAGGCAGTCATGTCCATTGGGATAGAAAATTAGATGCTAAACTGGCATATAATCTAATGAGTATACAGGGAATAAAGGCAGTGGAAATTGGAGCAGGATGTGAAAGTGGAAGATTAAAAGGCTCTCAAATCCATGATGAAATATTTTATCATCCTGATAAGGGATATTATAGAAAGACCAATAGGGCTGGAGGTATTGAAGGTGGTATGTCCAATGGTGAAAATATTGTAATTCGCTGTACCATGAAACCAATACCCACCTTGTATAAACCTTTACAAAGTGTTGATATAGAAAGTAAGGAAAGTTTTTTAGCCACAATTGAGAGAAGTGATACCTGTGCTGTACCTGCTGCATCCATTGTTGGAGAGATGGTTGCCATAACTGTCATAGCAGATGAATTTTTAAGAAAATATGGTGGAGATTCTTTAGAGGAGATTATGAAAAGATGGAAAGAGTAGAGATTAAATTAAGAGAAAATCCTTATGATATATTAATTGGACCTGGACTTTTAAATAATTTAGATAATTTAATAGAGGACAATACAGAACAAAATTTCATAATAACAGATGAAAATGTCCATAGTCTATATGCTGATTATCTAAAGCCACTGACTAATTATGACACAATTGTCATACCACCTGGTGAAGAGAGTAAGTCCATAGATATGGCTACAAATATTTTAAAAACTCTCCTTAAAAAAGGTACTTCTAGAAAATCTCAAATTATAGCCTTTGGTGGTGGTGTTGTAGGGGATTTGGCAGGTTTTTGTAGTTCCATATACATGCGAGGAATTTCCTTTGTCCAAGTACCTACCACATTACTGGCACAGGTTGATAGCAGTGTCGGCGGTAAAACAGGTGTCAATCTAATGGATTATAAAAATAGTGTGGGAGCCTTTTATCAACCAAAAAGGGTAATTATAGATACAAAGGTACTACATACCCTACCCTATAGACAGGTTTTAAGTGGTATAGGTGAAATTATTAAATATGGAATTATATATGATTATGATTTTTTTCAATATGTGATTAAACATATAGACCAAATTAAATGCTGTAATCCAGATATAATGTCCTATGTTATTAAAACTTGCTGTGAAATTAAAGCTAAAATAGTTGCCCAGGATGAAAAAGAAAATGGACTTAGAAAAATATTGAATTTTGGCCATACCATTGGCCATGGACTAGAGGGGATAACTGGATTTTCTAAATATACACATGGTGAAGCAGTTATAATAGGTATGTATTATGAGACATTTTTAGCAAAAAAACTAGGATTAATTAATAAGAACTATTCAAAAGAAATAATGGACTTTATAGAAGATATAGGTTTGGATTTAAATATAGATGATTATCCTATTTCTCAGTTAACTAATTGGATGTTAAAGGATAAAAAGAATGTTAAAGGTAAAATCTCCTTTATCTTTCCCATTGCTGAGGGAAGGGTTGAAGAACATTTTTTAACTAAGGATGAACTAATAGATATAAATTTAAAATAATATTTCTAGATTTATGAGTATATAAGATTATAAATATAAAGGTGGTATTAATATGTTAATAAGACCCAGTAGAAATATTGATAAGACAATTAAAATCCCTGGAGATAAATCTATTTCCCATAGAGCTATTATGCTTTCTTCCATAGCTGAGGGTGAAAGTAAAATATATAATTTTTTAATGGGTGATGATTGTCTCAATACTATTAAATCCTTTCAACAAATGGGAGTAGATATTGAAATTACAGATAATGTAATAACAGTACAGGGAGTAGGCTTAAAAGGACTTAAAAAACCAAAAGAAAGATTAGATGTGGGTAATTCTGGTACTACCATTAGATTGCTTTCTGG
>JAAYNB010000179.1 GCA_012521085.1 Clostridiales bacterium
ATCCAATTGATGATTTATATGTAAACCTACAACCTACCATGTCAGGTACACCTAATATAGACTGGGTAGTAGACAATATTTCTGACACTAGAGTATATAAAGAAATAGATGAAAAAATTAAAGATTTAGATGCTGCACCAAGTGGAGTTATCTATCATCCATATCTAAGTACAGCTGGAGAAAGATCACCTTTCTATAACGCAAATGCTAGATCCAGCTTCTTTGGAATGAATACTCATACCACTAGATATGATCTGGTTAAAGCAGTTTATGAAGGAATAGCTTTCTCAATTAAAGACTGCTTAGATGCTACTGGTGCTGGTGATGAAGGAGTTATTTACTTAGCAGGTGGTGGAGCAGAAAGTAAAGTTTGGGCACAAATAATCTCTGATTGTACTGGTAGAAAAGTTGCTATTACTAATAGTAATGAGATTGCAGCTAAAGGTGTGGCAATTATGTTAGGGGTAACATTAGGAGTATATGAAAGCTATGAAGATGCAGTAGCTAAAACTTGTAGAGCAACGGCTACATATGAGCCAGATGCAAAGAAAAAAGAAGAATACAATAAACTATTTGAAATATACAAAGAATTACGTTTAGTATATGATCCACTATGGAATAAGAGAAGAGCTGTGTTAAAAGAAATTGGAA
This sequence comes from Clostridiales bacterium, assembly GCA_012521085.1. GTDB lineage: Bacteria > Bacillota > Clostridia > Peptostreptococcales > Natronincolaceae > JAAYNB01. Next base: position 652 of record JAAYNB010000179.1, read on the forward strand.
GAGGTGATTTTTAATAGTGAAAATATTATTTACTGCAGAATACGATGAGAATTATTTAGAACAGTTAAAAGAATTAGGAGAAATTAATATTCAAGGTTGGGCAAAGGGCATTGGTAAATTGCCTGAGGAAGAATTATTAGAATTAACTAAAGACGTTGATATCATCATAACTAGTTATGATGATATCACAGAAAAAATAATAGAAAATAGTAAAAATTTAAAACTAATTGCATGCACTAGGGCAACTCCTGTTAATATTGACGTAAAGGCAGCAAATAAAAGAGGTATTAAAGTTATATATACTCCTGGTAGAAACTCAGACTCCACAGCAGAGCATACTATTGGACTGATGATTGCCATAGCTAGAAGAATTCCTATGGCCTATATGGCTCTAAAAAATGGAGAATTTACTGGAGAGACACCTACAGCTGAAGAGGTAAAAGCAGGATTAAAAGCAGATGTTATCTGGGATATGGACGAAAACAGCCCATATGTTATTTTTAAAGGTAATGAATTAAAGGACAAAAACTTGGGAATTATAGGTTTTGGAAGTATAGGTAGAAGAGTTGGTCATATTGCCAGTGCTTTTGGAATGAATTTACTAATATATGATCCATATGTTTCAGATATCGATATAAACAGAGTTGGACGTACTAAAGTATCATTAGATGAACTTTTGACACAATCAGATTTTATAACTACACATCTAAAAGTAACTCCAGAAACAACAGGATTTATTGGTAAAGAAGAATTTGCAAAAATGAAAAAGACAGCGTATTTCATTAACACTTCTAGAGCTGCTGTTGTAGATGAAGAAGCTTTAATTGAAGCCCTTAGAAATAAAGAAATAGCTGGTGCAGCACTAGACGTATTTGCCAAAGAACCTATTTATAGAGATCATCCATTTATTACAGAATTAGACAATATTGTTATCACACCGCACATAGCTGGTGCAACCCATGAAATATTAACTAATCATACAAAAATGATTATTGCAGAGGTTAAAAGATTCTTAAACAATGAACCACTTTTATATGAATATAAAATATAACTATGAAGTAGAGATAGTTATGAAAGAAAGAGAGTGAATAAAATGTTAATGCAAAAAGAAAGAGAATTAATTGTAGAGTATGGAAAAAAACTAATAACCAGTGGATTAACTAAAGGAACAGGTGGAAATCTGAGTATATTTGATAGAGAAAAAGGATTAATGGCTATTAGCCCCAGTGGATTAGACTATTTCCAAACAGAACCAGAAGATGTGGTAGTTATGGATTTAGAAGGTAATGTTGTAGAAGGAAACAGAAAACCATCAAGTGAATATGCTATGCACAGTATTTTCTATAAAAATAGAGAAGATATTGATGCAGTAGTTCATACCCACTCTATATTCAGTACAGTACTTGCAACATTAAGATGGCCTCTACCTGCATCCAGTTATCTAGTAGCTTTTGCTGGGTTAGATGTTAGATGCGCAGAGTATGCTTCCTTTGGTACAGATGAATTGGCAGAAAATGCATTAAAAGCTATGGAAGATAGATATGCAGTATTCTTAGCAAACCATGGTCTATTAACAGGTGCACAGGATATGCCAAATGCTTTTGCAAAAGCGGAACAAATAGAGTTTTGTGCAGAAGCTTACTATAGAGCTAAATCCATAGGTGAGCCAGTAATATTAAGTGAAGAAGAAATGGAGAAAATGATTGAGAAGTTCCAGACATATGGACAAGTGAAAGAAAAAGAATAATAAAATCTCCAAAATCTCTTCATTTGGGAAAATATCATGAGATATGAATATAAAATATTGAAACGAGATATCATATACCTATAAGTAGAAGAAAGTTGATGAAATAAATAATTCTATTAATATTGTGGAGGTTTAAATAAATTTAAACTTTTAAACCTCTACTTTATTAAATATAAATAGGAGAGGAGAAATACATCAATGGAATTAATTTTAATTATAGCCGCATTTGGTGGGGGAGTTTTTGGTAGTTTAATAGGAGGAACCACAGCATTTATATTTGCGGGACTTACAGGATTAGTTGGTATAGCCCTATCCCTAGCTGGTGGTGGAGATGGAATATTAAATTATGTAGCTTTTGGCCCAATATTTGGTCCACATGTGGCCTTTGTTGGTGGAGCCGCAGCAGCAGCACTTGCAGGTAAGAAAAAGAGAGAATTATTTGAAGTTGGAACACCAGAGGCGTTAGAGGAATCAAAAAAATATCCAGATGGTGCTGATACAATTACACCATTATTTAAAACCGGAGATCCTGCTATACTATTAACAGGAGGAATTTTTGGAGTATTAGGTTTATTTGTAAATTATTTTTATGCTGATGTATTAGGTCTAGAAATGGACACAATTGCTTTTACAGTTTTAACAATGGGAATTATATGTAGGTTTTTATTTGGAGTAACAGGATTATTTGGAGATAAACCTGCAGATGTAAAGAGATATGATTTTGATGGTAGAGAATTGACATTTGGATTTATATGGGCCTTAGGAGCAAGTGCAATAGCAGCATATGCTTGCTATAAACTAGATGTTAATAATATTGGGTTTACAATAAGTGCCATATCCCTTATATTCTTATACTTTGGATTGGATTTCCCAGTGAGCCATCATGTTACCATGGTTACAGGCTTTGCAACAATTGCATTTGGTAGTATATGGATGGGAATAGTATTTGGAATAATAGCATACTTCTTAGGAGAATTAGTACTTAGAACATTCTCCAGCTTTGCTGACACTCATATAGATATGCCAGCCGTTACAATTGCAACACTTAGTTTTATAATCCTTACTGTGTTAACTTAATATAAGTTATATAAACCACCCTTTTTAATGTATGCATATGTAAAATTACCCTCTAAATCTAGACATGGGTTTAGAGGGTAATTGTATTTAAGATTATTCTTCAATAATTTTTATTTCATATTCTTCTTTTAGTTTATTTATCTTATCAAAATATATTTCTTCTTGTTTTTCCATTAACAATTGTTGGGATAATACATCTACTATTTCTGCAAAGGACTTTGTTCCTTCAGGTTTTATTTCAAATAATTTAATAATATGATAACCAAATTGTGTTTTTACTGGTTCACTAATTTCATCTACTTCCATATTAAATACAGCTTCATCAAATTCTGGTACCATTTGTCCTTTGGCGAAATTTCCTAAATCTCCTCCTCTAGAACTGGATGGACAAGAGGAATATTTTTGTGCTGCCTCTTCAAAAGAAAGACCTTCTTCAATTTCTTTTAATACATTATTAGCTTCTTCCTCAGTTGAAACAAGTATATGACTAGCTTTTGCAGACATAGGATTTTTAAATTCATCTTTATGAGCATTGTAGTAATCTTCTAATTCAGCTTCACTGATTTGAACTGTTGAAAGGAATCTTTGAATAGTATAGTGTTTTAAGAAGTTTTCTTGAATTTTTTTAAGTTCTCTTTGATAATCTTCCTCTTTATCTACCCCGGTTTTGATTGCATCTAAATAAAACAGCTCTTGATATATTAACTCTTGAATTAATTTCTTTCTGCCTTCTTGATTTTGAAACTGCATAGCTCTTTGTGGGTCTAAACTTCTAAGTAAAAGTTGTAGGTCTAATTCAGTGATTTCACGGTCTGCCACTACTGCCAAGGTTTTATTATTATCCATGGTTTTAATTCTCCTTTATATTTGTATTCTCAATTATAGTATCAAAAAAACCCATGTATGTCCAATAAAATAAAATATATTTTCTAATAAAAAATTAATATTTTACTATTGTTCATAGAAGGGATATTAGGTATAATGGAAAAGGAAAAGGATTTCAACATACTTTTACAATTAATAGCATTATAAAAAAATATTATAATAAGTTAAAGGCTTTTATATGATAAAAATATAACAATATCCTATGTACTATATATTCTAATTTTCTTTTATGCAGAACTTATCATGCCCACATTTTAAATCATGATATTAAACGTCTAAAATATTAACTCCTACATTGAAAAACATCAAAACAAAAAATAACCATTGTAAATTAGGGTAGGTTTTGTATATAATAAGATTGTATACAAGATACATTGTTCAAATCATATAAAGAGCATTTTAATTATTATAATAAAAATAAAAGGAGGATATTAAATGTCAAGAAAAATGCGAACCATGGATGGAAATGAAGCAGCGTCATATATATCATATGCCTTTACTGATGTTGCTGCAATCTATCCTATCACGCCTTCATCTGATATGGCTGAAAACGTAGACAGATGGGCTGCAAGTGGCAAAAAGAATTTATTTGGACAAACTGTTAAAGTGTCTGAAATGCAATCAGAGGCAGGTGCAGCGGGATCCATGCACGGTGCATTGGCAGCAGGAGCATTAGCGACTACATATACTGCTTCTCAAGGTTTACTATTGATGATACCTAATATGTATAAAGTTGCTGGTGAATTGTTACCAGGAGTATATCATGTAAGTGCTAGAGCTATAGCAGGTCATGCTCTATCTATATTTGGAGACCATTCTGACGTTATGGCTGCTAGACAAACAGGATGCGCTATGTTAGCCAGCGGTAGTGTTCAAGAAGTTATGGACTTAGCTTCTGTAGCACATTTATCAGCTATCAAAGGTAGAGTACCTTTTGTACATTTCTTCGATGGTTTTAGAACATCTCATGAGATGCAAAAAATTGAAGTATTAGAATATGATGAACTAGCTGAATTATTAGATTGGGACGCTGTAAAAGAATTTAGAGATAGAGCTTTAAATCCAGAAAAACCTGTACTTAGAGGAACAGCACAAAACCCAGATGTATTCTTCCAAGCTAAAGAAGCTGCTAATCCATATTACAATGCTATACCAGATATTGTAGCAGACTATATGACCGAAATATCCAAATTAACTGGTAGAGAGTATGCTCCATTTAACTATTATGGTGCAGAAGATGCAGAACATGTAATTGTGGCAATGGGTTCTGTTACAGATACAATTGAAGAAACTGTAGACTATCTAATGGAAAGAGGAGAAAAGGTAGGAGTATTAAAAGTACATCTATATAGACCATTCTCTGAAAAATATTTCTTTAAAGTATTACCAACAACAGTAAAGAGAATTGCTGTTTTAGATAGAACTAAAGAACCAGGTGCTCTTGGAGAGCCATTATATCAAGATATTAGAACAATATTCTATGCAAAAGAAAATGCTCCATTAATAGTAGGCGGTAGATATGGTCTAGGATCAAAAGACACAACACCTGCACAAATTATGGCGGTATATAAAAACTTAAAAGCTGATGAACCTAAAAATGGATTTACTATTGGTATCGTAGATGATGTAACTAATACATCACTTGAAGAAGAAGAAATTTCTATTTCAACACCAGGAACTATTAGATGTAAGTTCTGGGGATTAGGTTCTGACGGTACAGTTGGTGCTAATAAAGAAGCTATCAAAATCATTGGAGATAATACAGATATGTATGCTCAAGCTTATTTCTCCTATGACTCCAAAAAATCTGGTGGGGTTACAATATCTCACTTACGTTTTGGAAAACAACCAATTAAATCACCATATTTAATTGATGAAGCTGACTTTATTGCATGTCATAATCAAGCATATGTAAATCAATATGATTTATTAAAAGGTCTTAGAAAAGGTGGTACATTCTTATTAAATACAATGTGGTCACCTGAAGAGTTATCAGAAAGATTACCAGCTAGCATGAAAAACTATATAGTTGAAAATGATATTAACTTCTATATTATAAATGGAACAAAAATAGCTGCTGATATTGGTTTAGGCAGAAGAATCAATATGGTAATGCAATCAGCATTCTTTAAATTAGCAGAAGTTATACCAATGGAAGAAGCAACAAAATATCTGAAAGATGCCATTGTAAGTGCTTATGGTAGCAAAGGTGAAAAAGTTGTAAGCATGAACCATGAAGCAGTTGATCAAGGTATGAAAGCAGTAGTTAAAGTAGAAGTTCCAGAAGATTGGAAAACAGCCGTAGATGAAGCAGCTGCTACTGTAGAAGAGCCTGATTTCATTAAAAATGTATTAAGACCTATGAATGCACAACAAGGAGATAATCTACCAGTAAGTACTTTTGTAGGTGCAGAAGACGGAACATTCCCAGTGGGTACTACTGCATATGAAAAACGTGGTATTGCCATAGATGTACCAGAATGGATTCCAGAAAACTGTATCCAATGTAACCAATGTTCATTTGTATGTCCTCATGCTGCTATTAGACCATTCTTATTAGATGAAGAAGAGGTTAATAATAAGCCAGAAGGATGTACTACAATTAAAGCAATGGGTAAAGAATTAGCAGGATTAGAGTACAGAATACAAGTATCTACACTTGACTGTACAGGTTGTGGAAACTGTGCTGATATCTGTCCAGCTAAAAATAAAGCTTTAGTAATGAAACCAGTCGAGCCTCAAATTGAAGCAGAAAAAGAGAATTGGGAATACATGATGACTGTTAAAGATAAATCTCATTTAACAAATACAGAAAATGTAAAAGGTAGCCAATTCGTACAACCATTATTTGAATTCTCAGGTGCTTGTGCTGGTTGTGGAGAAACTCCATATGTTAAATTAATTACACAATTATTTGGAGATAGAATGCTAATAGCAAACGCTACTGGTTGTTCATCAATCTATGGCGGTAGTGCACCATCAACACCATATTGCAAAAACCATGAAGGTAAAGGACCAGCTTGGGCCAATTCATTATTTGAAGATAATGCTGAATTTGGTTATGGTATGATGTTAGCAACATCTCAAATTAGAAATAAAATTAAAGATTTAATGGAAGAAGCTTTAACATTAGATATTAGTGATGAATTAAAAGAAGCTTTCCAAGAATGGATCGAAAATAAAGATGATGGTAAAAAATCTAAAGCTGCCACATACAAAATCCTACCAATAATTGAAAAAGAAGCTGGAAATCCTGTAATTGATGAAATTATAGAGAAAAAAGACTTCTTAATCAAGAGATCACAATGGATCTTTGGTGGAGATGGTTGGGCATATGATATTGGATTTGGTGGTTTAGACCATGTATTAGCATCAGGTGAAGATGTAAACGTACTTGTAATGGATACAGAAGTGTATTCTAATACAGGTGGTCAAGCATCTAAAGCATCACCAACAGCTGCTATTGCCAAGTTCGCAGCATCAGGTAAGAGAACTAAGAAAAAAGACTTAGGTATGATGGCTATGAGCTATGGTTATGTATATGTAGCACAAGTTTCCATGGGTGCTAACAAAAACCAATTAATCAATGCTATTAAAGAAGCAGAAGCTTATGATGGACCATCACTAATAATCGCTTATGCACCATGTATTGCTCATGGTATTAAAGCTGGTATGGGCAAAACTCAAGAACAAGGTAAAAAAGCTGTAGAATCAGGATACTGGCATCTATATAGATACAATCCTGAATTAAAAGAAGAAGGTAAAAATCCATTTATTCTAGATTCTAAAGAGCCAACAGCTTCATTCCAAGAGTTCTTAACAGGAGAAGTGCGTTACTCTGCATTACAAAAATCCTTCCCTGAAGAGGCAGAAGAATTATTTTCTAAAGCAGAAAAAGATGCACAAGAAAGATATGAAAGCTATAAGAGATTAGCTGAAGCCAAATAATAGTTATTAAATATATATAATTGAGGCGAAGATATTTTATATCTTCGCCTTTTTTAAAAATATATTTCTATGATTAAAAATAAATATAAAATATAAAGTATTTAAATACAATGGAAATAGGATGCTTATATCTTTATAACTAACTATAATATTAATTATCAAAATATTTGTGAAAAGTTTCTGATTCTTGACAATGGACAGTGTAAAAGAAAAAGTAAGCATATATGTAGTAAAAATTGTTTATTATCAATACAATATATTTCAAAAAAAGTGTATAATAAATAAATGGACTAATTATTAATCTTTATACAAAACTTTTTCTATAAAAGGGGTGATATTATGACTATGAAAATATTAACTATGTTTGCATCACTATTTACCATTTCAACTATATTACTTAGCATAGTAATAATATTGGATAATAGAAATCCTACCAGGACCATGGCCTGGCTTTTGACATTGATATTTTTACCTGGTATAGGCATTTTCTTATATTTATATATAGGTCAAAATCATAGAAAAAGGGAAACCTTTACAAAAAAGAGGAAAAGAGATTATGAAATTGTCCATAATATTCTAGAGGATCAGATTACTTTTACAAATTATGGTGACTTACTAAAGAAAAACTTTGATGATTCCAGGGGGAAAGTTGCTCCCCTACTTTTAAATAATTCTGAATCACCTATTACTACAAATAATAGTGTTAAAATATTAAACAATGGGGAAGAGACCTTTAGTGCAATGCTAGAATCTATATCTAAAGCTAAACATCATATACATATGGAATACTACATTGTTAAGGACAGTGAGATAGGACGTAAATTTCAGCAAACTCTTATAAAAAAAGCTAAAGAAGGTGTGGAAATTAGGCTTATCTATGATGCTGTTGGATGTTGGAAACTAAAAAAGAGTTTTTTACAGCCCCTTGAAGATGCAGGTGTGGATTTACGACCATTCCTACCTGTCACATTACCATTTTTTGGCAGTAGGTTGAATTATAGAAATCATAGGAAAATTATAGTTATA
>JAAYNB010000180.1 GCA_012521085.1 Clostridiales bacterium
AAATAAAATAAATAAAATGGAGGCACATATGTTAGACAGAAATGCAAACGTTCCCTTATATGCCCAGATATATAGGATATTAAAACAAGATATTATATCTAAGGTCTATGAAAATGGAGATATGCTTCCATCAGAATCTCAGTTGATGAAAAAGTATAATGTAACACGTACAACTATTAGGAAAGCTATATCAAACTTAGTCCAAGAAGGATTGGTTGAGACAATTCATGGCAAGGGAACCATTGTATGTTTGAGAGAACTAAACTACAATATTTGGAACTTTGGAAGTTTTACTGATTATATCAGAATGTATAATAAGGTTCCTGTATCAATTGTTCTGAAAAATGAAATCGTAACCATTGATGATATTCAGTACTTTAATTTAGTTAGAGCCAGAGGTATAAAAAATGATGGAGAAATTCAATTTTTAACTCTGGATGATTCACTTATAAGATATGATATATTTCCAGGAATTGAAAAATATGATTTTGCAGTAGAGTCATTTTACAATGTAATGAGGGCAGAATATAAAATCATACCTAATCATGTGGATATCAGGATTGTACCAACTATGCCTAATGAAATAACAAAAAAATATTTAAGGTAGATAACAATACCCCCTTATTAAGGGCTGAGGGAAGTTTATACTCAGAGGACAATATAGAATTAGAAAAGATAAGATTATCCTACAGTCCAAGTATGAATTTCAATATTGTTACTAAAGTTGGTGAAAGACGTGAATATGGGGATGAAATATGATTTATTCATCCTTATATTAACTAAACTTATACGGACGACCGTATAAGTATATAGGTATATAATCATCATTCAACTTGTACGAACAACCGCACAAGTGTATATTTCCAAACAATTACTATTAATTAAATATATATGTTAATAGTAATAAAAATATAAATACTTCATAAATATTTTTTTAAAAGGGGGACATTATTATGGCAAATTATATTTTAGTTATGGATCAGGGAACCACAAGTTCTAGGGCAGCTATTTTTAACGAAAGAGGAGAAAGGCTTGCTATGGAAAGCATGGGCTTTGATCAAATCTATCCAAAACCAGGTTGGTTTGAGCATGATGCAACAGCAATATGGAATGTGACATTGGAAGTATCTAGAAAGGCTATTAAAAAGGCAAATTTAGTGGCATCAGATATCTGTGCAATAGGTATTACAAATCAACGTGAGACCACTACAATTTGGGATAAAAATACAGGTAGACCTGTATATAATGCTATTGTATGGGCCTGTAGAAGAGGAGATGCTACCTGTTCAGATTTAATTGATAGAGGTTATGAGGAGACTGTAAATAAAAAGACAGGTTTGGTAATTGATGCTACTTATTCAGCAACTAAGATAAAGTGGATATTGGACAATGTAGATGGAGTTAGAGAAAGAGCTGAAAAAGGTGAATTAATATTTGGTACAATTGATACTTGGCTACTTTGGAATCTGACAAAGGGAAGAGTTCATGCTACTGACCCATCCAATGCTTCTAGGACTATGTTATATAATGTTTATGATTTAGAATGGGATGATGAGTTATTAGAACTTTTAGACATACCAAAGAATATTCTGCCAGAGGTAAAGGATTCAGTTGGAGTCTTTGGGTATGCTGACAAAGAGTGGTTTGGACATGAAATACCAATTACAGGTATTGCAGGTGACCAACAAGCAGCTTTATTTGGTCAAGCATGTAATGAACCTGGAGATGCAAAAAACACATATGGAACCAGCTGTGTACCACTAATGTTCATTGGTGATAAACCAGTATATAGTGAAAAGGGACTCTTAACATTAGCTTGGGGTATTGATGGAAAGGCAGAATATTCCACAGGAGCAAGTATATTGACAGCAGGGGCAGCCGTTCAATGGTTAAGAGATGGTTTAAAAATAATTAAATCTACACCTGAATCAGAGACCCTTGCCAGAAGTGTAAGTGATACAGCAGGAGTATATTTTGTACCTGCATTCCAAGGTTTAGCTGCACCTCACTGGGATATGTATGCTAGAGGTATGATTATAGGTATAACTGCTGGAGTTACAGATGCACATATTGCCAGAGCAACTCTGGATTCTATGGCATATCAGACAAGGGACCTTTTAGACCAAATGGAAAAAGAAACTGGAACCAAATTAAGATCACTTAAGGTTGATGGTGGAGCAGCAAATAATGATTATTTAATGCAATTCCAAGCTGATATACTAAATGTACCTGTTATTAGACCAGCAGATGTGGAGACAACTTCACTGGGAACCGCTTATTTAGCAGGTTTAGGAGCAGGTATTTGGAAAGATAGAAATGAATTAAAAGATTTATGGAAAGCAGAAAAGACATTCTATCCTAATATGGATGAAGCAACTAGAGAAGAACTATATGAAGGATGGAAGAGAGCAGTAGAGTTTTCTAAAGGCTGGATTCAAAGATAATATTTGCTATACTCAAGATGTTTGTCCTATAATTACTGCAGTATAGTAGTATAGTCGATAAACATCTTGAGGTTTTTTAATGATATACTAAAAATATGTGAAAAATAAGAAGTATATGATGATTGTGAAAGGAAGGAATAATATGAATCAATATGATGTCATAGTTATTGGTGGTGGTGTAACGGGGACTGCAGTAGCTAGAGAATTATCAAAATTTGAATTAAAAGCAGCTCTTTTAGAAGCTAAGTCAGATGTAGGTGCTGCATCAACAAAGGGTAATGGAGGAGTTACTCATTCAGGTTATGATGCAAAGGCAGGAACATTAAAGGCAAAGGTCAATGTAAGGGGTACAGCAATGATACCTAAATTGGCTAAGGAACTTAATTTCAAATATATTAATAGGGGAACAACTACTCTAGGTTTTACTGAGGAAGATAAAATAATTTTAAAGAAATTATATGAAAATGGATTATCCAATGGTGTACCTAAACTTAAATTAATAGGTAGGGATGAAATATTAAAAATCGATGAAAGAGTTAATAAAGATGTGGTTATGGGTCTACGGGCTCCTACAGCTGGAGTTGTGGATCCATTTGAATTGGCAATAGCTTTTGCAGAAAATGCGGCTGAAAATGGTGTGCCAACTTTTAGAAATCAAGAAGTTAAATCAATTAAAAAAGAAGATGATGTTTTTATAGTAAAAACTCAAGATAAAACTTATATTACTAAATATATAGTTAATGCTGCTGGTGTTTATGGTAGTGAAATAGCAAATATGGTTGGAATAATGGATTATGTAGTAAAGGGAAGACTTGGAGAAATATTATTAGTTGATAAAGCCATAGGTTTTGAGTTAAATAGTGTATTCTTCCCGACACCAGGTAAAGACACAAAGGGAGTTGCAACCATACCTACACCAGATGGTAATATATTAATTGGATCAACAGCAAGAATGGTAGAAGATAAAGAAGATTTATCAGTTACAAGAGAAGGAATAATGGATTTATTAAAAGGTGCTAAATTGTTAGTACCAGATATTGATGAGAAATATTTAATTAGACAATTCGCCGGGTTACGTCCTGTTGCTATAGATAGAAATAATGATTTTGTTATAGAAGCTTCTAAGGAAGTGAAAGGATTTGTAAATGTCATAGGTATTCAATCACCTGGAATAGGTGCAGCACCAGGTATAGCAGAATATGTTATAGATATTCTATCAAATGAAGGTTTACCTCTTGAAGAAAAGAAAGACTTCAATCCATATAGAATTACTATTGAAGATTTTAGTGAAGTAGATGATGATGTAAAAGAAAAATTGATAAAAGAAGATCCTCTATATGGCAATATAATATGTAGATGTGAATATGTAACAGAGGCAGAAATTGTGAGAGCCATCCATAGACCAGTGGGAGCAACTACAGTTGATGGAGTTAAAAGAAGAGTTAGAGCTGGTATGGGACGTTGTCAAGGAGGATTCTGCCAGCCAAAAGTAGTATCCATAATTGCAAGGGAATTAAATATATCTCCTGAAGAGGTTTTATTAGAAAATATAAATTCGAATATTATTTTTGGTAATTTAAAAAATGGGAGGTAGCAGATAATGAAATATAATTATGATGTAGTTGTAGTTGGTGGTGGGCCAGCAGGATTAGGAGCTGCGGCAAAGGCCAAGGAAAATGGATTAAATGTTGCTATATTAGAAAGAAATTTTGAATTAGGTGGTATACTCAATCAATGTATACACAGTGGATTTGGTTTAGGATATTTTGGTAAAGACTTAACTGGACCTGAATACAGTCAAAGATTTATCGATATAGTAAATGATTTAGATATAGATGTGTTTTTAAATACAATGGTTATTGATATTACAGAAGATAGAGAAGTAACAGCAGTAAATAAAGAGGGTATGATTAAAATTAATGCTGGTGCTGTTATTATGGCCATGGGATGTCGTGAAAGGACTAGGGGTGCCATAAGAATACCTGGCTCTAGGCCTGCAGGAGTTCTTACAGCTGGACAAGCTCAGGCATATATTAATTTAGAAAATCTTAAACCAGGGAAAAAAGCTGTAATATTAGGTTCTGGTGATATTGGACTTATAATGGCTAGAAGAATGTTCTTAGAAGGAATAGATGTACTTGGTGTTTATGAGTTAATGCCCTATGCCAATGGATTACAAAGAAATATTAAACAATGTCTAGAAGACTTCAATATACCACTACATCTATCTACTACGGTAATAGATATAATAGGTAATGATAGACTTGAGGCAGTAGTTGTGGCCAAGGTAGATGAAAAAGGTAATCCAATAGAAGGTACAGAAGAAAGGGTAGAATGTGATACATTATTACTATCAACAGGATTAATACCAGAAAATGAACTTTCCATAAAGGCTGGTATTGAATTAAATCCATTGACAAATGGACCTTTAGTTGATTCAAACCTGGAAACAAATATAGAGGGAATATTTGCATGTGGAAATGTATTACATGTACATGATCTAGTGGACTATGTATCAAAAGAAGCAGAGTTAGCTGGACAGATGGCAAGTGATTATGTAATGAATAAAAGAAAGGAAATTGAAAAGGTCAATGTATCTCCAGGAATAAATGTAAGATATACAGTACCTAATTATATCCCTTCTCAAATGGAATCTCTGGTAAAATTATATTTTAGGGTAACACGTCCCATAGAGTCTGGTAAAATAGTTGTAAAATCCAATGGAAAAGTTATTTTTGCTGGCAAAGAGAGAGCTTTTAAACCAAGTGAAATGATGAGTGTTAATATATCGCCCAAAATGGTAACGGAGGATTTATCAGATTTAACAGTTACTGTAGAGGAGGGAAATTAAATGGTAAAAGAATCACTAGTATGTATTATATGTCCTAAGGCATGTAATTTAGAGATTGAACTAGAGGGTAGAGAGGTAAAAAGTGTAACAGGTCATCAATGTAAAAGAGGGGTAGCATATGCTGAAAAAGAATTTATAAACCCTGAAAGAGAACTGGCCAGTACAGTCATAATAAAAAATGGTGTACTACCCCTATTACCTGTTCGTTC
>JAAYNB010000181.1 GCA_012521085.1 Clostridiales bacterium
ATATATATAATATCCAGGTTCAAATATTGAATAAATATATTTTTAAAAGCTATAGTAGATGAAAATTTTGTATTATGATATGATAATATTTGGGATATAATATTATATAAATATATAGAGGAGGCTATACTTTATGAAGTTTTTTATTGATACAGCTAATGTAGAAGAGATCAAAGATATTGCAACTTGGGGCATACTAGATGGAGTTACTACAAATCCATCACTTATTGCTAAAGAAGGTAGAGTATTTGAAGAAGTAATTAAAGAAATTACTGAAATTGTAGATGGACCTATTAGTGCTGAGGTTATTGGTCTAACTGCAGATGAAATGATTAAAGAAGCAGATGAATTAGTAAAAATTCATGAAAATATTGTTATCAAAATACCTATGACTGAAGAAGGATTAAAAGCAGTAAAGGTATTATCAGAAAAATCCATTAAGACTAATGTAACCCTAGTATTTTCTGCTAACCAAGCATTATTGGCAGCAAAAGCAGGTGCTAGTTATGTAAGTCCATTCCTAGGTAGATTAGATGATATTGGACATGATGGAATGGATTTAATCAGAGAAATCGTGGACATTTTTGACATATTTGGTATAGATACAGAAGTAATTGCAGCAAGTGTTCGTAACACTCTACATGTAACTAATGCAGCATTGGCTGGATCACATATTGCTACCATACCTTATGGTGTATTTAAACAAATGCTAAAACATCCTTTAACAGATAGTGGAATTGAAAGATTCTTAAAAGATTGGGAAGATGCTAAAAAATAATTCCTAATAATTCTGTTGAGATGCTAAGAAAATAATTCTTAGGAGTGGGGGATAATATATGGATCGTAATTTAGCCTTAGATATTGTTAGGGTAACGGAAGCAGCGGCATTGGGAGCGGCAAAGCATATGGGTAGGGGAGATAAAATTGCAGCTGACCAGGCTGGTGTTGATGGCATGAGAAAGGTATTTGACCATTTAGATATAGACGGAGTAGTGGTTATTGGTGAAGGAGAAATTGACCGTGCACCAATGCTATTTATTGGTGAAGAAGTAGGCACAAAAGCCCCAGGTAGCACTAAAGTAGATATTGCAGTAGACCCAGTAGAAGGTACTAATTCAGTGGCCATGGGTCTACCCAATGCTATTGCAGTTGTTGCCATGGCGCCTAGGGGTTGTCTATTACATGCTCCAGATATGTATATGAATAAAATTGCAGTGGGTCCTGAAGTAGGAAATAGGGTTAATTTAGATGCTCCAATTATTGAAAATCTAAAGATAACTGCAGAAGCATTAAACAAGAGTATTGAAGATTTGACTGTAACCATATTAGATAGACCAAGGAATGAGTATATTGTAAAAGAATGTCGAAAAGCAGGTGCTAGGATTAAATTATTTAGAGACGGAGATGTTGCAGCTGCGTTGGCAACTTGTTTTGACTATACTGGTGTGGATATTATGCTAGGTATAGGTGGTGCTCCAGAGGGTGTAATTGCAGCAGCAGGATTAAAATCCATAGGAGGATATCTCCAGGGTAAATTGATCCCATATAAAGATGAAGAAAAAACAAGATGTATAGAAATGGGTATAGATGTGAATAAATTATTAGATATGGAAGACTTGGCAAAGGGAAATGAGGTTTACTTTGCAGCTACAGGTATTTCAGATGGTGAATTATTAAAAGGTGTAGTATATAAGGGTAAGGGTACAGTTAGAACTCATTCAGTAGTAATGCGTTCAGAGACAGGTAC
>JAAYNB010000182.1 GCA_012521085.1 Clostridiales bacterium
AAATCTTTAATTTTTTCATCTATTTCTTTATATACTCTAGTGTCAGAAATATTGTCTACTACCCAGTCTATATTAGGTGTACCTGACATGGTAGGTTGTAGGTTTACATATAAATCATCAATTGGATGTAATTCAAATCTAGTATTTTCTTTACCAGGTTCGCAAGTTTCAGATACAATCATAGTAGCACAAGTTGTACCTAAAATTGAGCAAGTATCTCCATTATTAATAGCTCCAGCACCTAGAACAGTAGCCATTACGTCAATAGCTCCTCCAATAACTGGTGTATCCTTATTTAATCCAGTGATTTCTGCTATTTCATCTGTGATAGTAGCTGCTACTTCATATGGTTTAATTGCAGGTGATAATAGATGTTTGTACTCTCCAAGTTCTAAAGCATCTAATAATTCATAGGCAAATTCTTTAGTTTGTACATTCATTAGTGAAGTAGCTGTATCTGTAAGTTCTAGATTTTTTTCTCCTGTTAGATTGTATCTTACCCAGTCTTTGCAGAAAAATAATTTGTCTGCTCTGTCTAAAACTTCTTTTCTATTCTCTTTACTCCATTTTAATAATGTCAATGCAGTTCCTGTTAAAACTGGCGTACCTGTGGTTTTGTAAATTAGCTCACTTAATTCTTTGTTACTGTTAATTTCATCTACTAAATCTTTTGCTCTACCATCATTCCATAAAATCGCATTTGATACTGGTTTACCATCTTTATCAATTAACCAGCAACCTTCACCTTGTCCAGTTACACCAATTCCTAATATACTATCTTTGTCTACACCTTCTACTACTTCTTTTAAGCAAGCCAATGATTTGTCCCATACCATATTCATATCCTGCTCAGAATGACTACCTTCATAAATAGGTTCATTGTCTCTATAAGCTATTTTCTGTTCATTTCCTTCCAAATCAAATAATACAGCTTTAATTCTTGATGTTCCAACATCCATCCCAATAAGATATTTCATTTCATTTTACCTCCTAAGTTTTATAATATTTTAATATTATTAACATTTTTGATATTCTTATTTTAATTCCAATACTTCCTTTGCTGTTTTATCATCAGTTATTAATACATTAATTAACTTACCTTTTATAGCACCTCTAATAGCTTTTACCTTTTCTAATCCGTAGGCTATCCCAATTCTTATTGGAGTATTTAATAAATCTTCTATAGTTATTCCCATTACTGTTTTATCATATTCACTGTCAACTATATTACCTAATTCATCATATACTCTTAGGGAAACATCTCCTACTGCTCCTTTTTCACGGAGTTTTATAATATCCTCTTCATCAATATATCCATATTTGGCTATGGTACTAGTGTCTTCTAATTCACCTATTCCTACTATGGCTATGTCTAAATTTTCATACTTTGATTTAATATCTCTGTAGTAGACTTCCTGATACAACATATCAATCAATTCTTTATTTTTAATTAAAGCAGGTACAAATAAATTATAAGCTTCCCCTCCCAATATAAGTGCCAGATTATTGGTTATTTCCTCAGGTTTAATGGATATATTCCTTGTATTAATACCACCTACAGTTTGGACAACAGAAATATTTTTATATTTTTTATCACTGACAACATAATTTTTAGTTAAATTATGCAAGGCATTTCCCCATGAAATTCCAATGTCACATTTACCATTTTTCTTAATACATTCTCTAATTAGATGATTCAAATAATTTGAAGCGGCTATTCCGATAGCATTTTCGTCAAGATTATTTGTTATAACTAGAGCATTATACAAATTAAATCTTTCTTCTAATAAATGTTCCAGATGTATGTCAAAATCTTCATAACCATTGATTTTTATTTCTACAATATTTTCCTCTAATGCTTTTTTAAGTAATCTATTGACTTTTTGTCTAGAAAATTTCATTTTGTCAGCAATCTTTTGTTGGTTATAATCCAACTTATAATAGTAATATGCTACTTTAATAATGTCCTTTTTAGCCATATCCACCTCCTAAAAAAATATATAATTAAACTTTCATCAATAATATTGGGAAAACCTTTTCTTGTCATATAGTATATAGTTACATTTGTAACATTGTTTTTTAGATTTTTTCACTTTTAAAAATCTTCTATTTATAGCATTGTTATATACTTAACACCGTAAAAAAATATAATTTTTTTTAAATTTTTTTAAAAAAATTTTTATCTATACATATCTTTTCTTTAAAAAATAAAAATATGATTTTATTTTAAGAATTTTCTTGACAATGTATATATAAGATGATATTCTAGAATACATAAAATTTAATAGTATCCTCTTATAAAGAGTGGTGGAGGGACTGGCCCAGTGAAACCCGGCAACCAGCATATAGATATATGTATTGGTGCTAAATCCTGTAGGTTTTAACCTAAGAGATGAGAGAGTATATAAAATGTAGAAAATTTAACTTCTCTATCGCCTTAGAGAAGTTTTTTATTTTTTAAAATCTTTATTTAATTATGGGGATATTATTAATTTTAAAAAAATAATTGGAGTCAATAGAGACCCATAAGTAAGGAGAGATTTTTATGTCAAAGAAAAAATTTAGATTTAACACCCTACAAGTCCATGCAGGTCAAGAACCTGATCCTACAACAGGAGCTAGAGCAGTGCCCATCTATCAAACCACATCCTATGTATTTAATAATGTGGAACATGCAGCAAATTTATTTGGACTAAAAGAATCAGGTAATATATATACCAGAATTATGAACCCAACCACAGATGTACTTGAAAAGAGAATTGCTGCCCTTGAAGGAGGAGTTGGGGCATTGGCTGTGGCCTCCGGATCAGCTGCTATTGTATATTCCATATTAAATATTGCTGGTTCAGGAGATGAGATTGTATCTGCTAGTACATTATATGGTGGTACTTACAATCTATTTACTGCCACATTACCTAGGCTGGGTATTAATACCATATTTGTAGATCCAGATGAGCCTGAAAATTTTGCTAAGGCAATTACTGATAAGACAAAAGCAATATTTATAGAGACCATAGGCAATCCTAGTATCAATTTAATTGATATTGAAGCCGTAGCAGATATTGCCCATAAAAATAATATTCCATTAATAGTAGATAATACCTTTGGTACTCCCTATCTAATTCGTCCCTTTGAATTTGGTGCAGATATAGTAGTTCACTCTGCTACAAAATTTATAGGTGGACAGGGAAATTCCATAGGTGGCTTGATAATAGACTCCGGAAATTTTGATTGGAAAGCAAGTGGCAAATTTAATAACTTTTTAGTAGATCCAGATCCTAGCTATAATAATATAAGTTATGTAGAGACATTTAAAGAACAGGCTTACATTGCAAGGGCAAGGGTACAACTTTTAAGAGATACAGGTGCTTCTCTTAGTCCATTTAATGCTTTTTTATTTATACAGGGACTTGAAACCCTATCTCTACGAGTGGAAAGACATGTGGAAAATACTAGAAAGATTGCAGAGTTTTTAAACAATCATCCTAAAGTATCCTGGGTAAACTATCCCAGTCTAA
>JAAYNB010000183.1 GCA_012521085.1 Clostridiales bacterium
TCAACCAGCCAAATAATGTAATCTTATGAGAATGGATAGATACTCTTTTTTACAGGTAGTCGCATAAAGGCGTCCTAGGAGGAATTGCATCAACCTCCAAATCCATAAATTAATTATACAATATTGTCATGGTTCAGGCCAAATTAAACTGGCTTTATGGCTAGGGTGAGAAGCCAAAGAAATGTATTTAATGATTAGAAAAGAAGACTATATTATTATTTAACGAATTGATAATTATTACAGTGAAAAACTGTAATTTGATTATAACTATATTGTACAAGGGGGGATTATTTTACAATTCATATTTTGACTTTTGCTAATTTGAAAAGGGGAGGTTAATAATGAAAACAAGATTTAAATTTCAAAAAAGAGTATCCATAATACTGGCTATTCTTATGGTTTTTAGTGTCTTTACAAGTTCTGTACCAAGGGCTGAGGCCAGTTTTCTAGCACTGGAGGATTCTATAATAGATAAGGACAATACTACTGATTCTAATTTTATAGATGAAAAAGTAGAAGGAGAGCAGTTGGTAGAAGATTCTTTGACTCCGTATATTCGTCTAGTATATGAGCGAGAAGATGAAAATTATGACAATTGGAACATCTGGGTATGGAATACTGGTGTTCAAGATGATCAAATTGATTTTATTGAAATTAAAGATGGAAAGGCCATAGGAGAAATAAATATAGGGCCAGAAATACAGGAAGTAGGTTTTATCATTAGAAAGGGTGATTGGGAAGGAAAGGATGTAGATAAAGATCGTTTTATAAGTGTGAGTACAAGTGACCCAATTACAAAAGTTTATGTAAAAAGTGGTGAAGAGGAATTTTTTACTGTTCCAGATGTGGAACCTCCCACTATTGATAATGGCAATGTAACTTTCCATTATCGGGATAAGGATTTGTATTTAAATGATGATATGTCAAAGATTGAAAAAGTAGAATTGAAAATTTTAGACAAAACTTATGAAATGATTAGGGAAGAGGATAATGAAAGATTTGTATTTACCTATGAAAATATTCCAGAAGGTGAATATGAATACAGCTATTTAGTAACAATAGACGGTGAAACAGTGGAAGTGGAGGATCCATATTTTGAAGGTAGTTTTTCTTATTATGAATCCCATATAGAAGTGTCTGGAACGGTTTCTCCAGAAGAAATAGATTATAATGAAAATGCAGTGCTATCTCTTAATATATCAAATGAAAAGGATATTGAAATTGGAGAAATGTATGTGGACTTAAGAGAATTAGGAGGTCCAGAGAAAGTATCTATTGATCCAGAATTAGAGGCTGTAACAATAGCAGTTGAGCAATCGATTACTGCAGGGGTTAAGACTTTACCTATTACAGTTGTGGATATATATGGTAAAGAACATATAGGTGAGGCCAATCTAATAGTTAAGCCAAGGCAATTTGTAGGTGAAGCAGATATTGATTGGGATGAAGCAGTAATTTATTTTATGTTAACTGATAGATTTTTTAATGGGGATGTTTCTAATGATGATCCCTATGAAGTTGGCTATAATAAGGAGGATCCTGGTGCATATCAAGGTGGAGATTTTAAAGGTATTACGGCAAAGCTTGATTACTTAGCTGATTTAGGGATTAACACCATTTGGATAAGCCCCATAGTAGAGAATATAGCTCATGATGTAAGATATAATGAAGACCCACATATTACTCCATACTATGCTTATCATGGGTATTGGGCAAGTAATTTTAGTGAGTTAAATCCACATTTTGGTACTATGGAAGATTTCCATGAATTAATTGATAAGGCTCATGAACGTGGAATAAAGATTATGGTTGATGTGGTATTAAATCATACAGGTTATGGACTGAAGGCTGCAGACAAGGAATTAGATGATGGAACAATTCCTCATTTTCCAACAGATGAGGATAGGGCACGTTTTGAAGGAATGATTCGAGATGGAGGTACAGATACTGTAAAAGGAGAGTTAGCAGGACTTCCAGATTTTATAACTGAGGATCCAGAAGTGCGGGAACAAATTATTCAATGGCAAACTCAATGGATAGATAAATCCAAAACAGAACAAGGAAATACCATAGATTATTTTAGAGTAGATACGGTAAAACATGTGGAAGACACTACTTGGATGGCATTTAAAAATGCTTTGACAGAGGAGATGCCAGAATTTAAGCTTATTGGGGAATATTGGGGTGCAAGTTCTGGAAATGATTATGGTTATCTTAATTCAGGAACCATGGATTCTCTATTAGATTTTGATTTTAAAAACCAAGCTACAAATTTTGTAAAGGGAAATATTAATAATGTAGAAAAAAATCTAAGTAAACGTAATGAAAAATTGACCAATACAGGAACCCTAGGGCAATTCTTATCATCTCATGATGAACCAGGATTTTTGTGTCAGTTTGAAGATGATGATAAAATTGGAAAGCTTATGGTAGCAGCATCATTGCAAATTACAGCTAAGGGTCAACCAGTTATTTATTATGGTGAGGAATTAGGATTATATGGAAAGAATAATTATCCATATCTTGATAATCGATATAATATGGATTGGGACAAAGTTGAGGGCAATCCTGTTCATGAACACTATAGAAAAGTTTTAAAGGCTCGTAGTGATTACTCTAAAGTGTTCTCTAAAGGAACTAGAAAGATGCTAGAAGGTTCCAATGAATTAAGATATTCTATTTTTGAGAGGGCCTATGATGGAGAATCAGCTGTAGTTGGATTAAATACAAAAAATGAAGCCCAAAATCTAAGCCTTACTGTTCCCTTTAAGGCTGGAACTACAGTGAGGGATGTATATAGTGGTGAAATTTTTACTGTTGGAGAGGATAGGAAAGTAAGTATTATCCTACCAGGAATGCAGGAAGGTGGCACATTTATTTTAGTAGGTGAAACAGAGAATGAAGTTCCAGCACCAATTGATGATATTCAGGAAAATCATCTGAGAATACATTATCAGCGAAAGGATAATGATTATACAGATCTTGGGATTTGGATGTGGGGAGATGTAAAGAATGCTTCAGATAATTGGCCTACTGATGGTACACCTTTTAAAAAGCAATTAACAGATTATGGGGCATATGTGGATATTGAATTAAGAGAAAATCCTTCTAAAGTAGGTTTTCTTGTATTAAATACTAATACAGGAGAAAAAGACGGAGGAGATAAAGAAGTTGAAATATTTTCTCCAGAGATTAATGAAGTTTGGATAAAGCAGGGCTTAGATGAGGTGTTTTTGTGGGAACCAGTAGAAATTCCTGAAAACACAGTGAGAGTTCATTATGAACGAGCAGATGAAATCTATGATAATTGGGCTATGTGGAATTGGGGAGATGTAAAAACACCATCTGAAGAGTTAGGGGAATGGCCTCATGGTGCTACAGATTTATCTGGTAGGGGTAAATTCGGTGCCTATTATGATATAGAACTTAAGGATGATGCAAAATCTATGGGTTTCCTTTTTGTAAATAAGAAAACTGGCGAACAAACGGGAGATTTAAAATTTGATATGCTAGATCAATATAATGAAATATTTGTAAAAGATGATTCAGAAGTATATACAAACCCCTTTGGTTCAGTTCCCATTACAATTGTTTCTGGGGAATTGATTTCCGATAGTAAGATTGAAGTGAAATTCTCGAAAACTGAAGGTTTAACGGGAAAAGATCTTATGGAAGCAATTTCTATAGTAGATAAAAATAATAATAAAGTAGAGGTATCGCAGGTGAATATCAAAGATGAAACAACTGTAGTACTTACTGGTGACTTCAATATGGAAAACACTCCTTACCATATTAGCTATGGGGAAAAAACTATTGATGTAATTGCTAGTTGGAGAGCCATTGATGAAATATATGCCTATGATGGTGAGTTGGGGGCTGTTTTACATTCAGATGGCACTGCTACAATTAAATTGTGGTCACCAAAGGCTAAAAATGTTTTTATTAGAGTTTATGATAAGGATGATCAGTTTAAAGTTGTTAAAGATGATATAGAGATGGTTTTAGGTGATCGTGGGGTTTGGGAAATAACCTTAAGTAAAGAAAACACTGGTCTAGATAATTTAGAGGGATATTTCTATCATTATTGTATTGATCATGGTAATGGTGAAACTGTCCTTGCATTGGATCCCTATGCTAAGTCTATGGCTGCTTGGGCTGATCCAAATAGTGGTGGGGAATACTCTATAGGTAAGGCAGCAATTGTAAATCCATCTAATATTGGGCCAGAATTAGATTATGCAAATATACTAGGATATGAGAAACGTGAAGATGGGATTATTTATGAAGTTCATGTTCGAGATTTTACATCAGATGAAAATATATCAGAAGAGCTAGTAGCAGAATTTGGAACATTTGCTGCATTTGTAGAAAAATTGGACTATATCCAAAGTTTAGGGGTTACTCATATTCAACTTCTTCCAGTTATGAGTTATTATTGGGGAAATGAATGGGCAAGCAATGAAAGACTAACAGAGTATTCTTCTACTGGTAACAATTATAATTGGGGTTATGACCCCCATGGGTATTTTTCTCTTACTGGAATGTATTCAGAAGATCCTGATGATCCAGAATTGAGAATTGAAGAATTTAAGAGATTAATTGATGAAATCCATAGACGTGATATGGGAGTTGTTCTAGATGTAGTATACAATCATACTGCTAAAGTAGATATTTTTGAAGATCTTGTTCCCAATTATTATCACTTTATGGAGGCTGATGGAACACCTAAAACCAGCTTTGGAGGCGGACGTTTAGGGACTACACATAAAATGTCACAAAGGATTTTAGTGGATTCTATTCTATATTGGACTGAAGAATTTAAAGTAGATGGTTTTCGCTTTGATATGATGGGTGATCATGATGCAGAAACTATACAAATTGCATATGATAAGGCAAAAAAATTGAATCCTAATATAATCATGATTGGCGAAGGCTGGAGGACCTATGAAGGGGATGAAGGTTACGATGTGATGGCGGCTGATCAAGATTGGATGCAATATACGGAAGCAGTTGGAAGTTTCTCTGATGAATTTAGAAATGAGATAAAATCAGGTTTTGGATGTGAAGGAGAACCTAGATTTATTACAGGTGGGCCACGAAATATTCAGCAGATATTTGATAATATTAAGGCTCAACCATATAATTTTGTGGCAGATCAACCAGGGGATGTAGTATCTTATATTGCAGCCCATGATAATTTAACTTTATATGATGTAATTGCTCATTCCATAAAAGGCGATCCTGATATTCCAGAAAAGGATTTAGAGATTCATAAACGTATACGCCTTGGCAATGCAATGGTTTTAACTTCTCAAGGTACAGCTTTTATCCATGCAGGTCAGGAATATGGTCGTACTAAACAGTATAGAGCAGAAACAGTGGAAGCTCCTTATAAATCCACATATATGGTCGATGAGAATGGGCAAGCCTTTAAATATCCCTACTTTATCCACGATTCCTATAGTTCTTCGGATATAATTAATAGATTTGATTGGGAAAAGGCGACGAATGAAGAACTATACCCTGTTAACAATCTTACGAGGGAGTATACAACTGGTCTTATTAAATTAAGAAGATCAACTGATGCATTTACAATTGGATCTAAGGAATTAATTGACGAAAAGGTTAAACTATTAAATGCACCAGAAATAAAAAATGAAGATTTAATTATTGCTTATAGAAGTGAAGCTAGCAATGGGGATGCTTATTATGTATTTATAAATGCAGATAGTAAAGAACGTAGTATTTCTTTAGATGTGGATTTAACTTCGGGAGTAGTATTGGTAGATAATGATGAAGCAGGCATTGAAGAAGTTTCAAAAATCAGTGGTTTCCAACTTGCAGAGGAAAAAATCACCATAGACCCCTTAACAGCAGTTATCATAAAAATGGAAGCTGAGTCTGAGGATACAGAGCCATCAAGGCCAGTAAAACCATCAAAGCCAATAGACTCAGAGGATACTAAAGATAAGGAAACTCCTACAGTAGACAAAGAGGAAATAGAAGTAGAAATTAAAAATGGAGTTGCCAATATAGTATTTAATGAAAGCAAAATAGTAGAAAGGGCTAAAGAGTTAAAAAAAGAAACAGATAAAGATAAGGAAGCTATTCTTGTAGTAAAATTAGAGGATGTGAAAGATAAAGATTTAAATATTCAATTGCCTAAAAAATTATTTACTTCTTTATCAAGGGAAAAAGTTAGTATTAATATAGTAGCTAATGATATGGAGTTTGTAATGCCCTTTGATATATTAGATGGTATTAGTATATCAGAAGAAGCTGATATTATATTAAAAGTAGAAAATATAGAGAAGGATACAATAAAATATAGTGCAGAAGATCAGGATATTAAAATGGCAATAGATTTAAATCTAGGGATAGTTGAAGATGGTAAAGTAACTGAAGTGCCTAAATTTAAATCACCTATTATTGTAAAAGTTAATGTCAAGGATTTAGAAAATAAGGATAAGTTAGCAGTTTATTATCTTAAGGAACAAGATAATACGTTAGAATTTGTAACTGGTAAGGTAATGGATAATCAATTTGTATTAAAATTAGATCACTTTAGTAAGTATATGATATTGGAATCAAACAAGACTTTTGAAGATATAGCTAATCATTGGGCTAAACCCTATGTGGAGTCTATGGTTGCTAAAAATGTAATTCAGGGTTATTCAGATGGAACATTTAGACCAAATGATGAAATAACTAGAGCAGAATTTGCTGCTATGGTAATCAATGGTTTAGAATTAGAAGTAGTGAAATATAATGATGAGTTTACAGATATTAGTGGTGAAGAGTGGCATGCTAATTATGTTGCTACTATGAAAGAATTAGATTTCCTTGAAGGCTATGAAGATGGCAGCTTTAGACCTAATGCTAAAATTACAAGAGGAGAGATGGCTACAATTCTTAGTAATATTATAGATGTAGAAGTAAATGAGGAAGAAGTGGATACTTTGCTAAGTGGATTTATAGATATGAAGGATATGGAACCATGGGCAGTAGAAAATATTGCTAAAGTGGTTAAAACTGGGATTATGGAAGGAAGTAATGGGAAATTCTTATCTGGAATAAAGGCTACAAGAGCAGAAGCAGCTACAATTATATATAGAATTTATAATAGATAAAATATTTAAAATGGGATAAGGGGGATGGGACAAGGGGGATGGGACAAGGGGGACGGTTCTCCTTGTCCCACTTTTTGTCCCAAAAAACTTATAAATCTAGAAGGATTTATAAAACTTTTGTAGAATATTATATCAAGGGGGTGATTATTGATGAAAAGTATTCCGTTTAAAATATTAGAATATCATGGGTCCTATACCAGTCAAGTTGAAGGCTTAAATATAATAGAAACAGAGGAAACTATAATAGCAAATATTTGTGAAAGTTTTCCTACTCCAGGCTATTCTGTGAGTGTAAATAAGGTGGTTAAAGAGGATGAAGATTTTATTATTTATTTAAATATAATAGCTCCCAAACCTGATGCTATACTTCTCCAGGTTATTACATATATAATGGTATCTATTGAAATAAGTAAAAAGGATTTCGGAGATCCACCTTATAAATTCAAATTGGCTGGTAGAGGTTTTAAAAGGAGTGGCAAGAGGGAAGAATACTAGAATAATTCCCATTGGACAGATTTTAAATATATATTAATATATATCTAATCATAGATAATCTAGATTATATTATATGAAAGATAATGTGAAGAGTAGGCCCTTAATCTATTGATATAGAACAATAGATTAAGGGTTTGTTTACTTTATCTGAGTTTTTATTTCAATAGATTAACACTTTCAAGATAATCTAATATTTTTATAGACATACTAAGTCCAAAAATCTCATCTCCATTATCTAGATCTATATTTCCAATTTCTTTTATTTTATTTAATCTATAATTCATAGTATTTCTATGGATAAATAATTTGTTTGCAGACTGAACTACATTTCCACCTTCTTCTATATAGGCTTTCAAGGTTCTATAGTATTCAGAATTATTTTCTTTATCATATTGGCTCTGTTAAAGTTAGCTGTTGATATTTGATTTTAAGGAACGAATGTTCTATAATTAAACTAACTACAATAGGGTTGGTGATGATTGTGAGAGCTACTGAAATCCTTAAAGCCATTCAAAA
>JAAYNB010000184.1 GCA_012521085.1 Clostridiales bacterium
ATAGTCCTGCCTATTCATATTAATTCTATGTTTAAAACTATTGCAGATTATATCAGCTAAATATAAATAGGCCATGTCTACACTTTCATCTCTATAATTAATAGATTTTATATTAATTGATTCAAATTTAGTATTATATTTTCTATGAGAATTCATAAACATGGAGGATAGAGCTGTTTTAAATGTTTTTTGGTCAGTAGAATAAAATATATATTTATTACTACCTTCCATCAGTTTTCCTTCATATCCAAGAGTCATAAATTCATCTAATTTTTTTACATTACTTCCTTCAACAACAGATACTCTAGTAGGGATTTCTATGGATATCCTGTCCTTATCCATAGTATCAATATTATTAAATAACATATTTCGTAAAATGCTACTTACCATATGTTCATATAGATTATTAGCCTTTGTATCATCAACTAAATTACTGATATTTATATAATCTTTTCTCTCTTTTCTACTTTTAACCATTCCAGTAAGATGATATTTTCCATTTTGAATTAGATATTCTTTTAATGGTCTTTCTATATTTTTTTCAAAATATTGAACTTGTCTTTTATTTCTGCCATATCTATCATAATGCATATCCATGGGAAACTTTAAATTAAAACCTTCACAGGTTTCTTTCAAAAATTTGAAAAGCCTTTCTCTTTCATCAATATAATCCTCACCAGTATAAATATATCCACCTACAAAACTAATGCCCTCATCATAATTAAAATGTCCATATTCATCGATTGCTATAATCAGCATCATATCCCACCTTTTTACTTATTTAGTATATTTATATTTTAACATGAATTGTCGAAATATTGTACTTAATTCACAGACTATTGAACTAATTTGTATTTATGATTTTAACCATAAAAAATACCTCCAAATAGATAATCTAATATTACTAATTAAACTATCTATTTTGGAAGTATCATATGATATCAATCAAACTAATGTCAATTCATCTTCTTTAATAATGACTCTATCTTGTTCTAATATTTGCTTTGTCCTATCTCCAGTTTCCAATGAATCTAAATATACCACTTGATTTGGAATAATTTTAATTATATTTACTGTTTCTTTTACGGTTTCAATTATATAAGGTTCAGGGGCATATTTTAATACTTCATTAAAAAGATCTTTATTTTCCATACTAGTAGTAGCTGTACCAAATACCTGAACACCTTTAATCCTTCTATAATCAATATACTCAGTATTTACTAAAAGACAGACATTTGGATTTTCTTCTATAGCTTTAAACTTTTCTCCACCTGCAGATACTACATATATATCCATATCTTCTCCCATAAAATACTGAACAGGACTGCATCTAGGATTTTGTCCCAAACAAGTACCTAATGTGGCACTTTTATATTGTTTCAAAAAACTTAAAATATTTTCTCTTAATTCTTCTGGTGGAATATACTTGTTACCTAAACTCAATACCATCATCTCCTATTATACAAATAATTATTATTATCATTTTTATCATTTGATTTATAATAA
>JAAYNB010000185.1 GCA_012521085.1 Clostridiales bacterium
AAAATAGCTTATAAACCCATAAGAAATTCTACAAGAATAACTGCATTAATAACTGCTATAAGTGTATCTTTATTTTTACAATATGGTATGATGTATTTTGTGAAACCTGAAACCAGAACTTTTCCAAATGTATTACCTAGTAGGAGAATAAACATATTTAATACTGGTGCTACTTTAGATGTTAGAAATATTTATATAGTTTTAACTACAATATTTTTAATGCTTGTTTTACAATATGTTATTTACAATACAAAAGCTGGTAAAGCTATGAGAGCAGTATCTTTAGATCCAGATGCAGCACAATTAATGGGTATTGATTTAAATAAGACCATATCTAATACTTTTGCAATTGGTTCTGCTCTTGCAGGAGCAGCTGGTGTCTTAGTTGGAGTATATTATAATTCAATTAACCCTCTTATGGGATCTGGTCCCGGGTTAAAAGCTTTTGTTGCTGCTGTAATTGGTGGAATTGGTATTATACCTGGTGCAGTTTTTGGTGGCTTTTTCCTAGGTATGACAGAAACCTTAGTAAGTGCCTTTGGTGGATCACTTTATAAAGATGCAGTTGCATTTGCTATATTAATTCTAGTTCTCTTAGTCAAACCAAATGGACTACTTGGCAAGAACATCAAAGAAAAGGTCTAAACCAGGAGGTGTATATATGAAATTATTAAATAAGAAAAATATCCTCAAATTATTATTAGTTTTAAGTATCTATATAATTGTAGAGGTTTTAATAAATGTTGGCATTATAGATTCCTATATATTACTAAATATTGTTCTCATTGGAATCAATATTATATTAGCAGTTAGTTTGAATCTTATAACAGGTATAACGGGTCAATTATCATTAGGTCATGCTGCTTTTATGTCCATTGGAGCATATGCTTCAGGAATTATGACAGCTAAATTAGGTTTACCATTCATTGTGGGCATTATATCAGCAGCTGTATTTGCTGCAATAGCTGGTGTTATAATAGGTATACCTACATTAAGGCTTAAAGGTGATTACCTTGCCATTGCAACTCTAGGTTTTGGTGAAATTGTCCGTATTATAGGACTTAATAATGATTATATTGGAGGAGCTACTGGTCTTAATGATATCCCCCAATATACTAACTGGACCTGGGTCTATCTAGGTGTTGTGTTAACAGTTTTCACCATAAGAAACTTTATAAATTCTTATAATGGGCGTGCGTGTATTTCTATAAGAGAAGATGAAATTGCGTCAGAAGCAATGGGGGTAAATACAACTTATTATAAAGTACTTGTATTTACCACAGGTGCTTTCTTTGCAGGTATAGCTGGTGCTTTATATGCAAACTACTTCTTTTTTATAAAACCTGATTCCTTTGGTTTTATGAAATCAATTGATATTTTAGTTATAGTTGTATTTGGCGGTATGGGAAGTATCCCAGGCTCCATAATTGCAGCAATTTTATTATCTATTATTTCTATATTCTTACAGAGTATTCCAGAATTACGTATGGTAGTATATGCTGTAATCTTATTCTTAATTATGGTTTACAGACCTCAAGGATTATTAGGAAAAGGTCAATTCGATTTATTTAAGAATAAAAAGAAAGGAAGTGTAATAAATGGAAGCAGTTCTACAAGTTAAAAATTTGCATAAATCCTTTGGTGGTATTAAAGCATTAAATGATATAAATCTTACAATTAATAAAGGACATATTGTTGGAGTGATAGGGCCAAATGGTGCTGGTAAAACAACATTTTTCAATCTTTTAACAGGTATTTATGACCCAAGCTTAGGAGAAATCACTTATCATTTAGATAAAGAGATTACATCTAAAAGTTTTAGACCTCATAAAATGACTAAATATGGGGTAGCTAGAACATTTCAAAACATTAGATTATTCAAGGATATGAGTGTTATTGACAATGTTTTAATTGGATATCACAATAATTTAAACTATGGTATCCTACCTTCATTACTACGTTTACCATCCTATTATAAAAATGAAAGTAAAGCGTATAATGAAGTTATAGAATTATTAAAAGTATTTAATCTATATGATAAAAAGGATGAATTAGCTAATAATCTTCCTTATGGTGAGCAAAGAAAAGTAGAAATTGCTAGAGCTCTAGCTTCTAAACCTAAACTGCTTTTATTAGATGAACCAGCAGCTGGTATGAACCCAAATGAGACTAAAGAGCTTACTGATTTAATAAAATGGATTCAAGATGAATTTGAATTGACTATAATATTAATTGAACATGATATGTCATTATTAATGAGTATATCTGATCAAGTTTTTGTATTTGACTATGGAACTTTAATTGCAAGTGGTACTCCGAAAGAAGTACAGACAAATGCAAGAGTTATTAAGGCCTATCTCGGAGGTGAATAAATGCTAGAAATACAGGACTTAAATGTTTATTACGGCGGTATTCATGCATTAAAAGATATTAGTTTGAAAATTAATGAAGGTGAAATTGTCACTCTTATCGGTGCTAATGGTGCTGGTAAAACAACTACCCTACGCACTATTTCCGGAATTAAAAAAGCCGAATCTGGAACAATTTTATATGAAGGTAAAAATTTAGAGTCATACTCAGCTTCTAATATTGTAAAGCTGGGTATATCTCATGTACCTGAAGGTAGAAGAGTTTTCTCAACCATGAGTGTATATGAAAATCTTGAAATTGGCGCTTTTTTAAGAAAAGATAAAGCAGAAATAAAGAAAGATATTAAATATGTTTTTTCATTATTTCCTAGATTAGAAGAAAGAAAAAATCAATATGCCGGAACATTATCAGGTGGTGAACAACAAATGTTAGCTATTGGTCGTGCTTTACTTTCCAGACCAAAATTGCTACTTCTAGATGAACCATCCATGGGTCTGGCGCCTATTATTGTTAACGAAATTTTTGATATTATTAAGAATATTAATAAGGAAGGTACAACCATATTATTAGTTGAACAAAATGCCAATATGGCATTACAAACTGCCCATCGTGCTTATATTATTCAAAATGGTAGAATTGATATAGAAGGTAGTGCTAAGGACTTATTAAATAATGAACAAGTAAAAGAAGCATATCTTGGTGGATAAAAAAACAGACCTTAAAAGAAGCGTTCACTTAGGGATTGAAGAAAAACTTAAATGAGCAGCTTCAAGCGGAGGCAAAAAGACCAGTCACAATCAGGCATGAATGCTTGAAGCGGCTGGTCTTTTTGTATTTACTGGTAATACGAAATATGGACATTTTATGGAATTAAGTATAGCACCTTGCGGATATAATCTGATCAATTGAAAGTATATGACCATCTTCGCTTATCCATTCATTCCTTTCAGAGGAATATGAAAAAACATAAAGTACAGGATTTTCTAGGCACTTTGTAACAACACATA
>JAAYNB010000279.1 GCA_012521085.1 Clostridiales bacterium
AAAGTCTGGCGTTTTCCTTTCGAAAAGTTGTAGAACAATCTATTTTGGAGATTTTTAACGGTAATGGTATGACAGCATTTCAAGAAACGTTAAGGGATGGTGTAAACAGCATCTGCTGTACTGTTCAGCAACGGCTGATGGAGCTGGTTGACAGTGAACTAGTAAGAGATCCCTCTTTGCGGGAAGGTTGGGTGATTGAACGTCGTAATGATCCAAAAAGTATCATTTCTCCCTTCGGAGAGGTCTGTTATGAGCGCACATACTTCCAAAACAAGAAGAGTGGACAATATGCTTACTTAGCCGACAAATTAGTGGGCTACACGCCTCATCAACGCTTAGACACCTTGTTGGAAGCAGACGTATTAGAGGAGGCTGTGGATAAATCATACCGTAAGGCTGGTAGAAGTGTAGAAAAACAAGCCCAAGGAACTGGTGTATCAGGCCAGACTGTTCTCAATATCGTGCGTAAGCTCCAACCTGAAAAGATAAAGGTCAAGGAAGAACCAGCGGTTAAGAGGACTGCACGTGTCCTATACATTGAAGCAGATGAAGACCATGTTGCGCATCAAAAGAAAAATAGTAGGTCTTTTGAGCAAAGACTTATCTATGTTCACGAAGGGCGTAATCGTGTCGGTAAAGGGCGATTTGAGCTAGTGGGGAAGAAGTATTTCACCTTTCCTTCTGGAACGAAATCGGAAACAATGTGGATGACTATTTGGCATTATCTTGATGATACCTACGATCTTGAAGAGACTGAGCAGATTTTAATCTCAGGAGATGGGGCACCTTGGATTAAAGCTGGAGTGGAGTACATTCCTACATCCGACTATGTACTTGATGGATTTCATTTGCGAAGGGCAATATTTAGGGCTGCAGGTGCCGATGATGATAAAAGGAAAGCCCTATCTGAAGCTGTTTTAAATGGCAAGTGGTCGGAAATGAATCGTCTTCTCATCTCTTTTAGGGAAGAAGCGGAAAAGGATTCTCGTAAAGAGGCTATTATGAAGACCCAAAACTATCTAAACAACCAATGGAGCGGCATTCAGGCAAGACGAAAGTATGAGAAGATATTAGTCGGCTGTAGTGCTGAAGGGCATGTGAGTCATGTTTTATCGGCACGCTTGAGCAGTCGTCCCATGGGGTGGTCGTACTTAGGGGCAGATCAAATGGCTCATTTGAGGGTTCATCGCGAAAATGGCATTAATATCTCGCAGGTTCACATAGAGCAGAGCTCAGAAGAAAAGAAGCAGTTTACCTACAATCACGTACCGAAGCAAACCATGGATTCCGTTGCCAAGGCTGTTGGCAGTTCCACTGAAACTTTTGGAAACATTCCATCACTAGGAAGGGGCACTAAAGGCTGGTCCCCGCTATTACGGCAAATATCCAATACAGCCTTCGACATCTAACAAAAAATACACTTTGGCTCGCCATGGGGTACAAAAGATTCTTCTTCAATCCTACAGTGGGTTGACACTATCACTTGCCGCTTACAACTGGTTTTACAGCCGTTTTTGTGTTATAATAGTATCAAGAAATCGTTGTTTTCTTGAAATAACTTTGCGCCTGGAGCTGA
>JAAYNB010000186.1 GCA_012521085.1 Clostridiales bacterium
AATGGAGGATGGAGTTTTTTCTGAGTCTTCTAAGTTGGCAGATTTTGATGAAACCGCATATTTTATTAGAGAAACAGGTGTAGATACCATTGCACCAGCCATAGGAACAGCCCATGGACTATATAAAGGTGTACCTCATATTAACTATGAATTGATAAAAAGAATTACAGATGAATTAAATACTCCTGTAGTAATACACGGAGGAACGGGTTTAGAAAAAGAGGCATATAAAAAATTAGTTGAATGTGGTGCTGTTAAAATAAATGTATCAACTGCTATAAAATATGGATATATGAATGGTATGAAAGAAGCAATAGATGCAGAAGGTGCTATTGAGGCTCCTCTTAAAGCAGATGATGTAATATTTGAATCTGTAAAAAAAGTAGCTAAAGAACATATAAGTTTATTTAGTGCTAAATAAATTTATATGAAAGGAGATGAAATATATGTATAAGCCCAAATATCTTTGTGATTTGCATAGTCATACTAAATTATCAGATGGCCATGATACACCCCAAGAGTTTACTGACAGAGCAGCTGGTTTTAATATGAAAGTCATAGCTATTACTGATCATGATGTTATTCCACCAGAAACCATAACTGTGGATAATGAAGAAATAGATATAGTAGAATATGCTAATAATAAGGGAGTAAGGTTATTTAGGGGTACAGAAATTTCCTGTGATACAAATATTGAAGATGTTCATATAGTAGCTTTTGGTTGTGATTGGAAGGATCAAAGAATAATTGATTTGGCTCAAGATGTGGTAAAAAGTAAGGTGGAGGCCTATAGGGAATTAGTTGATATTTTAAATAAATCTGGTATGGATTTAAGCTGGGATGAGATTTTATATAATAAGGGAAATGAAATTCCAGAAGAAGAAATTCAGAAGAAAATAATCTTTCAATATATAGCTGATAAAGGCTATACTGAGACTTGGGCAGAGGCAAAAATGTTGACTCAAAGTGATCCTAAGTATAATGTATTGAGAAGGAAACCAGATCCACATGAGACTATTCAATTAATCCATGATATTGGTGGTGTAGCCATATTAGCTCATCCATTTTTAATAAATCCAAAGGATACAAGCTTAGATAATTATATTGAAGCTTTGATTGAAACAGGATTAGATGGAATAGAGGCTTGTTACACTTATGATAAAACAAGTTATAAAGGTAATAAGACTAATTTAGAATTGGAAAATGAGATAATAAAAAAATATGGCAATAGAAATCTATTTATATCTGGAGGCTCTGATTACCATGGTGATTGGAGAGTAGGGGTAAAAAATCCACGCGAAATAGGTGAAGCTGGTATAACATATGAAGCTTTTAAAGATAGTATTTTATATGAAATTTAAATAATATGGGAATAATAAAAAAATATAATAAAGACTTTAATCTTATAACAAAATATATATTAAAGTCTTTAATATATATTGAGTTTACAGAACATTAAATTAATTAGGAGGAATAAAAAATGAAAATAGCAATTGGATCAGATAATTTAGGTCATGAATTAAAGGAAATGATAATTGAAGAGTTTTCAAAACAAGGTCATGAATTTGTAAATTATGGAGCTAATAATGAAGAAGGCTGCGATTATCCTGATATAGGTTTAAGAGTTGCAAATGCAGTAGCTAATAAAGAAGTTGATAGAGGTATATTAGTTTGTGGAACAGGAATAGGTATGGCAATTACAGCAAATAAAGTTAAAGGTGTATATGCTGCAGTTTGTCATGATATATATTCTACACAAAGATCTATTTTAAGTAATAATGCAAATGTTATGTGCTTAGGTGCCATAGTAATTGGTACTGCAACTGCTAGAACTCTAGTAGATACATGGTTAGGATTGGAATTTGTAGAAAGTCCCTCCTCTAAGAAAATTCAAAAGATAAAAGATTATGAAGATGAGAATTATTAAAATTAGATTAAAAAATAGGAGGTAAAAGTATTGAGCACAGAATATGCAATATTAAAAGAAAAATCCAATGCAATTCGTAGACATATAATAGAAATGCTACACAAATCCGGCTCAGGCCATCCAGGCGGCTCATTATCAGCAGCAGATATAGTAACAGTACTATACTTTAAAGA
>JAAYNB010000187.1 GCA_012521085.1 Clostridiales bacterium
AATCTAAAAAAGCTATATTCAAAATGTTGAATATAGCTTTTTACTTTTTAAAATCCATAATATTATATACTACCTAGCATGCTTTAACTTGGCAATATCATATAAATTGTCCTTGGTGACATTTTCTATAGCTGCCATCTTTTCTGTAAGATTGTCAATCTTTTCAATGGTTTCCGTCCTAAATTCCATTAAATTAGCTGTTTCCTCAAATACCATATCTAATTTTTTCTCCATTGATTTTTGTGTATCTTTTAAAACTACCATTTCTGTTTTTAATTCTGCTACATCTGTCTTTAGATCTGCTACATCTGTCTTTAGATCTGCTACATCTGTTTTTAATTCTGCTACATCTGTTTTTAATTCTGCTACATCTGTTTTTAGATCTGCTACATCTGTTTTTAGATCTGCTACATCTGTTTTAATTGATTTGACCTCATCTAATATCTGTTGCAAAATTTCCCTCTCCATAGAATATTCCCCTCCCAATATTATTTAATTCTATTATAACCTATTTGGGTTAGAAATTGGATATATATGATGTAATATAATTACACTAATATATGAATTTTCTTATATTCCTTTAATTTTTATCAAAACTTAAATTGTTGAACCAGGTATTATAATTACCTACTTATATTCTAATTAATATATTACATACATATTAAAGGATATTTATAAGAATTGTTGAATCATATATTAAAGTTTAAATATTATATTAGGAGGCTTACTAATGAATTATGTAATAAAGAAAAACCTTATTATTTTATGTTTATCCTTGCTACTATTTAACTTCTTAATCACAGAAAACGTTTTTGCAGATAGTGATTTAGTATGGATTAATCTCTACCCTGAGTACACGGATATAATATGGAACGGAAATATATATGTAACAATAGGAAGTACAGGAACCATAAAATACTCTTACGATTCTATAGTTTGGGAACAAGTCATTTCAGGAACCTATAATAAATTATATAGCATTGCATGGAATGGTGATATGTTTATTGCTGTTGGAGAAAACGGTACTATTTTAAAATCTAAAGATGGACTATCTTGGGATTATCAGGAGTTAAATGGGGATATTGACTTATATTCTGTCATTAATAATAATGATAAATTCATTATATTAGGAAGTGAGATTGTTGATCAAAATGATTGGATTAAAAAAGATATAGTTCTAACATCTAAAGATAATTTTATCTGGGATAAAATTATACTTGATAGCATGGTATTAAATAATAATAGTAAAATTGTATTTACTAATAATCATTTTATTGCTAATGGTAATAACGGATCCTTGTTAACCTCAAAAGATGGAATCAATTGGAGTATAATAAAACTCCCTACTAAGGATAGTTTAACTGGAATTGCATTCAGCAAAGATACTATTGTTGTTAGTAGTTTTTATGGAAATATATTTATCTCACATGATATCAAACATTGGAAAAAAACCTTGGATAGCAATAACTTTAAAAATATATCATCTGTAAATGATATTATCTATGGTAATAATATTTTTATAACTATAGGTTCTAATTCAAGCCATTTAATATCTCACGATGGTGTAGAATGGGTTCAAGAAAGCATACCTTCAAATTTAAAAAGTGGCATATGGGATGATAAACAATTTATTGCTGTTGGTGACACTGGTAGAATAACTTTTTCAAATGATGGATTAGAATGGTATTCAATATATCCAGGCAAAAAAAATTTATCGCTTCGTAATATTATTACAAATGGGGAAAAAATCTTTGCATTTGGCTATAAAGTTTTTTTAACTTCTGATGATGGTTTAAACTGGCATGAAAATCAACATAATTTTAAGGATCAATTTAAAAATGTTGTTTCCCATAAAAATAAATTTGTTGCACTAAGTACTTTAAATGAATTATTTACTTCTATAGATGGAATGCACTGGATTAAGAAAGAGATGCCTGCTAAATTAAAGCTTTATGGTATAACATCTACTAAAAATGAAATTGTAGGAATTGGCAAATCAGATAATAAAACAATTGTAGCTAGCAGTCATAATTCTACAGATTGGACAATCAAAGAATATCCTAATTATAACCATTATCTATTCCAAATGATTCATTGGACAGGTGATGAATTCCTATTATCAGGATATACTGGTATGACAGGTACTGAATTATTCATATTAGATAAAAAGTATTCCAAAATAACTAAGGTCCCCAAAGAAAAACAAACTGGCATTTATGCACTAGATATAAGTGATAAATATGCAGTGGGAGCAAGTGCATATGGAAATGGTCGCATCTCTATTGCTACTAAAAATATGTATTGGACAGAAATAGATATGGGTACAACGTTCTCCATTGATGATATCTTATATAGAAACAATCAATTTATTGCAGTTGGAGAAGATAAAATTATATTAGGTGTTAATAATAATAATAAAACAATATCCGAAACTCTTAAAAAAATTAATACTATTAATTTAAAACTTGGAGATATTTGGGACAAAAAAGGAGATTTCCAATCACCTAAAAATATAATATATCTATCTAATCCCATATTAGAGCTTCATATCAGAGAAACTATAAATAAATTAGAAGGTGATATCTTTAAAAGTGATTTAGAAAGTATCAAAACTTTATCTATAAGTTCTAGTGGATTGACTAATTTAGAAGGTATAGAATATTTAACAAATTTAGAGAGCTTAATTATTCAATTTGAAGAAATAGAAGATATCACGCCTTTAAAAGATTTAACCAAACTAGAAAAATTAATATTAAATTCTACAAAAATAACCAATATTGAACCGCTGAAAAATTTAGTCAACTTAAAAGAATTAGGTGTTGCCTCTAGTGATATATCAGACATATCCTTTTTAGATAAGCATTATAAATTAGAGGAATTATATATAATGAACACTAATGTTGAAGATACTTCCGTTATAGATAAACTTCCTAATTTAAAGATTATCCAGATAGATTAAGGAAAAGCATACATCCTCCTTACTATATGA